>JBBSBU010000033.1:0-5715 GCA_038250975.1 Minisyncoccia bacterium | reverse complement strand
TTGACGAGGTGTTATTAAAGTTGATAAAGGATAGCTTAAAAATAAAAAGTGGAATTGAAAGTGACAATATCGAAAAACAAGAGAATGACGAAATAGCAATAGATAAAGATAATTTTTCAAACTTAAATAAAGATTTATTTAATGCTTTACTGGAACAATTAAAAGAAAAAGATAATCAAATCAAAGAATTAAACAATAGACTTGCAACAGAACAAGATTTACATAAAAACTCACAAATATTATTAAAAACTCAACAAGATAAACCCAAAGAAGAAATATTGCTTTTAGAAAATCATTTTAAAGAATTGGATATAAAAATTATAGAGGTTATGGATAATATGAAAATAAAAAAAGAAGAGTCCAAAAAGAAAAATAAGAAAGGATTTATAAATTGGTTTAAATAATAATTTATGAGGAATAAGTATAGAGCAATAACAAAATCAATGTGAGTAATGAGAAAATATTATATTTTCATTGTAAGATTTTATGCAGTATCTCAAGTGATACTGCATAAAAAATATTAATGCGGGGGTATTGTAAAAGGAAAAGTTTAGCAGTAATATATAAGTATAGTTTATTTTAGAGCGAGATTCGTATATGGATAGCCATGCTATCAATATACCTCTCGCTAGGGTTGCCCCTAGAACCCTTTGGTAAAAAACTAAAACCCTAAAAATGCCTTAAAAGGCATTTGAAAATAATAAGGAGGAAGAGAAAAATGAAGGTAAAAGAGATAAAAAAAATATTGGAAAAGTATGAAGAGGATACCGATATTTTTGTTTTGGAGAGCCACCGATCAAATGGAGCTGGTAAATTATTAACCCTATTAAATATTAATGAGACAACCGACCAAGATACAAATAAAGTTTCACTTTATATCGAAACAGAAGAAAAAATGTATCTTGCAAAATGTGAGAGAGAGGGAGAATATTTATGCCAAACAAAGAAAAAAAATTGCCCAAAAGAGAAAGAAGCAAACAAATCAATATTCGATTAAACGAAAAAGAAATAGAGCTTCTACAAAAAAAAATTGAAAAATCTAAGTTGGGGCAAAGTGAATATATAAGAAAATCAATACTAGAAAAAAATATTATAGTCATTGATGAAATCAAGGGGCTTATGGTAGAGCTTAAAAGAGTAGGTAATAACCTTAATCAAGTTACTAGAATGATGAATAATGGAGAGGTAAAGGATAGTAAGGAATTGGCACTGATAAAAAGCAATCTTGAAATCGTATGGAATGAGGTAATAAACGCATTAAAGAAGGTGAATGATTAGTGGCTATAATAAAGGGTTTATCATCAAGAGCAACACCACAGAAGATAGTTGATTACTTAACCAAAGAAGAAAAGACAGAAGAAAAGTTGATAAGTGGGAAAGACTGTAACCCCGAAACTATAGTTCAAGAGTTCAGGGCAACTAAAGAGCTTTATGACAAAACAGACGGAGTTCAGTACCATCACATGATACAAAGTTTCAGCCCGAAAGATAATATAACACCCGAAAAAGCTCACGAGTTAGGCAAGGAACTTGCCGAGAAACAGTTTAAAGGTCATGAGGTTTTCGTTGTAACACACAAGGATAAAGAACACTTGCATAACCACCTTGTAGTTAATAGTGTCAGTTTTGAAGATGGTAAGAAGTATCAGAGCAATAGAACCAGTATGATAGAGCTGAAAAGGGAAAGTAACAGACAATGTGAGAGAGAAGGATTAACAACTTTAGACTTAGAGCATAGAGCAACAGAAAGAGTTAGCACCGGAGAAAAAAGAATTGAGATGAAAGGCGGTACTACTTGGAAAGATGAATTAAGGCAATGTATAGATTTTTCAAAGGAAAGAGCTAATAATTTTGAAGAGTTTAAGAACTCTTTAAAAAAGAATTTTGACATAGATACAAGAATAACAAATAAAACAATAAGCTATCAGCACCCAGAGAAGGCAAAGCCGATAAGGGGCAGTAAGCTTGGTACTAATTACGATAAGGAGGCATTAACAAATGAGTTTATTAGAAAAGAAAAATCAATTATTGGAAGAGGAACAACTCCAAGCATTAGCAGTGAAAGAAATAGAGGTATTGGAGCTAAAGAACGACTTGAGGGAAACACTGGAGATAGTCAAGACATTGGAATCAAAATCCTTCTCGGGGACACCACAAGAAGAAATGAAATATCTAGTAGCAGAAATGACAAGCCTATCGGAGCTGACAAGGAAATCATTGAGCCAGTGCCAACAGGACAAACAGGAATTAAAGAAGGAGCTTCAACAGAGCGAGAAAGTAAAAGTGGACTTAGAAACGAAAATAATCCAATCATTCAAGGGCTTGAAAAAGGAAGTAGAGGAAATGAAGAACTTAAACTTTCAAAAAGTAGAGGAAATGACAAAGAAATTGAACGAGGAGCTAAGGGAGAATCAAGACTATCACAACCAGTTGACAAAGAATACACTGGAACTAGTATATCAAGTAAAGAGTATTCCGAACCCATCATGGAAGGAAAGGGCGAAACAATACTCAACTCAACTAGTGACAACAGTAGGAACGATAGCTTTAGTAATAGGAGCCTATCAACTAGTAATCCTCTTGATGAAGTTATTAAAGCACTAGGAAGTTCTATTGAAAAAGTAATGAATGAAGAAAAGGCAATGGCAGCACAAGAAAAAAGAAAGTTAGAAAAGCAAATGGAAAAACCTCAAAGGACAAGACAGAAACAGGAAGAACAGGAACGTTAGGGGGATAAAATGAGTACGGAGCAACAATTACAAGACCAATTAATTCAAAAATCAATAGAAAACAATGCTAAAGACATGGAATCTCTTCAAAAACTTGGAGAAGAACTTGGTAAAAAAAATCAAAAAGAAGCACTAAAAACAGCTAATGACGTTATGAATAAAACAAATACAACAACATCAAATGGCAGTAATTCTTATGTTTACCCGAAGAGTATGCAAATAATAAATGCTACTCTTATGCTAGCCATACTAATAATAATTCCTATTATACTTATGCGTATGGCTAGCAAGAAAAAGGATAAATCAATCTTTGCAAAGTTTTCTTTTCATTATTTTAAATTATCAATAATGGGGTCACTTTTATTTTATATAGGGAATTTAATTAATATCTTTAACCCTAGTATTATAAAGGATTATATCCTTATTGTAATTGTTATTATTGGGGCATACCTTTTTTCTAAAATTAAGAAAAAAGGTATTAAGAAAAGCTCAAAAATAGAGAGCGGGGTAGAAAAGGGTGTTGTTATAGGCTCAACAAATAATAAACTAATTATTAAGCCACCGGAAAAGCCTGGCAATTTGTTAGTAGTTGGAGCACCAGGCAAAGGAAAGTCAGTTAATATTATTATCCCATCACTTTTAAATTGGGAAGGTTCAGCAGTGGTATTGGATATAAAGAGGGAAATTTATGCCTATACGCACAACGTACAAGAGGGAAAGGGTAAAGTGATAGTATTTGACCCTGAACAGAATGGACACTGTTATAACCCTATTAGAGAGTGTAATACGGTAGATAGTTGTCAGTTCCTTGCCCGAACATTAATACCTACACCACAAGGAGCAGACCCCTTTTGGACAGGCAATGCACAAAACATATTGGCAGCTGCATGTTATGAAGCAAACAAAGAAGGAAAGACATTACCCCAAATAGCTGAAAGAATCTTACTCACAGATGCCCAAACGTTAGTTGATGAGTTAACTAATAGTAAATACAGAGAGGTTCAATTATTATCAAGCTCGGTGAAAGGAACACCCGAAAAGACCTTGGGAGGAATATTTACAGAACTGAAAGGAAAAATGATACTGTTTGCAACAGACCCTAACATAAAACAAGCTCTTAGCAAATCAGACTGGACTGCTGAAACGTTAGAAGAAGGAGCAACAATTTATTTAAGAGTTAGTGAAAGGCAAATTGAAACTTATAAGCAAGTTTGGAATTTAATTATTGTTCAAATTATAAGGCATTTAGCAAGTAGGCCTGAACATAAAAGCCCCCCTATTTTATTGTTATTTGATGAACTTGCAAGGCTTGGAAAAGTAGAAGGCTATTCTTCAGCACTTACAACATTAAGGTCAAAGGAAGTTACAATTGTTACTGCTATTCAGTCATTAGCACAGTTGCAAGAACACTATGGAAAAGAAGTTACTAGAACTATTATGGATTCTAATTCTTACAAACTTGTTCTAAGTGCATCAGATAATGAAACCCAAAAAGTATTTAGTGATTTAGCTGGTAAATCTGAAATCAGAAAGAAAAGTGCAAGTTATAGTTTTCATGGTGGTGGAATTTCAGAGCATGACCAATGGGAGGAAAGGTTCAGACCCGAAAATTTTGCATATTTGAAAAGACCAATTTTTTATACTCCCGATAAAGAAGCATTTGAGGTTGATAAAGCCTTTTGGATGAACATAAATTATTTTATAAAATTACAAAGAAAGCATGGTGGCCCTCTAGGTTTTATGAAAGATGAAGAAATACTTGAACATTCAACGTTTAAAAATATCAATCAAAACCATTCAGTTAATTTAGAAAAAGTGCCAAATAAGAATATAGCTCCTGAAGAACTGGATAAAGTTTTACAAAAAGAGAATGAGGGTAATTCTGATAATTGGTGGGAAATTTAACTGAAAAATAATTAAAAGCAATTTGGAGTTAATTCTAAATTGCTTTTTCGTCGTCTAAATGTCGAACCATGCCATAAACTTATTATTGACTATTAATAGATAAAGTATTATAATTAAGTTAACAAAACAATGTTAACAAGTGTTAACGTAGTAATACCAATGTTTCACGTGAAACATTGTGTTAACATAAATAAATAGGAGGTATTTTTATAATGGCAGATGAAAAAAGTACAGTATTAGGAATTAGACTTGATACAGAAGAACGTAAGAGATTTGATGAATTTGTAGGTGAAGAAGGCAAAAATAATAAAGATTTTCTTAATACCTTGTTGAATTTATATGAATTAAACAAGGGAAAAGTTAAAAATATTAATTTAGTAGGTGACATTGATGTTTTAGAGGGATACACAAATAAAATACACCAGGCATTTATAAATATTATTGATAAATTAGAGAGCCAAAAGGGAGATATTGCAGATAATAGCCAAAAGAATTTGCAAATATATAAAGAGAAGATTACCAATTTACAAAATGAATTTGATACCTTAAAGCTAGTAAATTCATCAAACGAGGAAAAGGTAATTGGTTTAACTCAAGATTACGTGGAAGTAAAAAAGCAAAGTAATCAACTAGAGGAAAATTTACAGGATAAACTAACAATTATCAAGGAATATCAAGGTAAAAACGACACTCTCACAGGAATACTAGAAGAATATAAACAATACAAAATTGAAGTTTCACAGTATAAAAAGTTACTTGAAGATGCTAAAGTCAAAACTATTTCATTAAGTGACAATATTAAAGATAAAGACTTTAATATCATCAACTTAAATAAAGATATTGAGAAGTTAAAAGAGGATCACGAGAAGTCCATTAATGAATTGGCTAAAAATCAAGAACAGTTAACCAATAAATATATTTCAGACATGGAACAGTTAAAAGATAAAGCAAGTATAAAAATGGATAAGGCATTGATAGAATTACAAAAGGCACAACAGGAGCAGTTAAGCCAAGAGCAATTAAAACATAATACCGATATACAAGAATATCAAAACAAATATAAATCATTACTGGAAGAATT
>JBBSBU010000032.1:0-5744 GCA_038250975.1 Minisyncoccia bacterium | reverse complement strand
GTTGCCCAAGCTGAACCTATTATCCCGAATTTTGGAATGAGAATGAAGTTTAGAGTTATATTTAAAAGCATTGTAATAAGATTCAAAATAAAGATTGTTTTCACTTTGTTCTCTGCCATTAAATACGAACCTATTGCTGAACCTAAAAACAACCCTACGCTGGACCAAATGTAAATTTTTAAAACTGGTATTGCTTCTAAGTATCCTACACCAAATATTATACTTATAATAGGTTTAGCGAGTAGTGTGATAGGTATGGCCATAGCTATAGGCAACAAAACCATCAATATATAAAAATTCTTCAATCTCTTCTTGTATAAATCTAGGCCTGTTTTCTTTGCATTTATTATCGCTGGGAAGAGTGCTGTGCTTATAATCCCCGGTATAAAATACCAAACCTCGACAAGCTTAACTCCTACAGCATATATGCCAACTTCATGATTCCCTAAGATAGAGCCAATCATAACTTGATCTACTCTTAAAGCGATAAACCCCGCAGCAGAAGCAAGCATGAGTGGCCAAGAATTTTTTAATATTTTTCTGGCTAAATCTTTATTAAAAATCCAATTTTTTATTCTTAAACCAAAATTATTATAAGCTCTGATAAGTCCTATACCCTGCCAAAGTGCATCAAGCACAAAAACTACAACCAGATATATAACTCCCTTACCAGATAGAATGACTACGACTTTTAAAATAGAAGATACCAGAGTTGCTACTAAAGTCGCTTTCACATTATATTTTGACTTAACTTCCGCATTAAAATAAGAGCCGATAATCCCTATGGATTGGAGTATGAAGGAGAAAGAAAATAGAGATACAAGGATTTTGACTAGAGGGTCTGTTTGGAAAATAAGGACACTCGCCACTGATAAGAACAAAGCTATCGCTCCGCCAAATAATTTCAAGCGGAATGCTGTTCCTAAAAGCTCATCTCTCTTCTCTGGAGTATTCACAAGTTCTCTACTTAAAATACCATCTACACCAAGAGTCGAGATAAATCCAAAGATACCGACAAATGCTATCGAGTAGCTAAGTACTCCGTAATTCTCTGGACCGAGATACCTCGCAACCCAAGCTCCGATAAAGAAAGACACAAGGAGTGAGAACATCTGCCCCAAAAACATCCAGCTCATATTTGCAAAATATCGCTTATACCCCTCATGCTCAAGAGCCCAGTGCCACTTCTCTGGTGTTATTCTCTTTATTATATTGAAAATTTTTTCAGTCATTAAAATACTACTTTAATATTTGCGTTATCAATGCAACCATAACATCTTTATTCTTTGGATTACTTTCAGCAATAAGTAAAGTAATCGCAGTAAGTGCTGATGGGTTTATATTTCTAAAACCTTTTACTTTTGTTTTTCTTAAAAACCAGATAAAGGCAAATGCACCTGAACGTTTATTACCATCTACAAAAGGATGGTTCTTCACTATGAAATAAAGTAAATGTGCAGCCTTTTCTTCAATACTAGGATAAAGATTTTTTCCACCAAAAGACTGCATAACATTCCCCACTATTCCTTCTATGCTTCCTCTTACTCTCTCTTGTGCAAACATATAAGTCCCTTCACCTTTTTTCAACAGTTCATCTTTCAAACCACTTACAGCCAAGGTCAGTTCTTCTCCTGTAAGTTTAATAGATTTTTTTGTTGAACCTATAGGCTTTAGAGATTCTTTATCATAAGCATCTAAAGATACCCAAGTCGAAGCAAATTCTTTTATTAGATCTAATACTGCCTTTGGGTCAAGAGCGACATGTTCTGGGAGTAAATTCTCTATACTTTTAACAGTCTTCATAAAAGAATCATAATTCTTGACTATCTGCTTACGATTTATGGTGTAGCCTTTTGTGATATGTTCACGGAGAGTTTTTGTAGCCCACACACGAAACAAAGTTGCTTTTTTTGAATTAACTCTATACCCCACAGATAAAATCATATCTAAATTATAATGATTTATCTCTCGTTCTATTTTACGATTTCCTTCATTTTGAACTATCCGGAATTTCCGGATAGTTGCTTTTTCTAAAAGTTCATCTGTTTTAAAAATATTTTTTATATGTTCATTAATTGTACGAACATCAACATCAAAAGCATGAGCTATTTGTGCCTGTGTAGCCCATATAGTCTCATTCTTCACATCTCCACGAAGTTCTATGGCTCCAGATGAGTTTTGATATATGACTATATTATTTTCATTTTTAGCTTTTACCATATTTTATATTATAACATAAGAGTGGAGGCGAAGCCTCCACTCTTATGTATTTTTGACACTAATTAGTCATAATATATAATTTATATTTTATTTATCTCCTTTAGCTCTCTCACTCCCTCTAGAAGCCCTATAGTTGGCTCCCAGTCAAGTAATTCTCTTGCTTTTGATATAAGAGAAAGAGTTTCTTTCGGCTCTATTCGTGAGGCGATATGGGACGTTTCTCCTCCGATCAACTTTGCAATATGGTTCACAGAGAAGCTCTCGCCTGCCCCCAAGTTTATAACTTCACCTTTGCCAACCTTCTCGCTTAGCATCGCCTTTAGATTCGCAATGGCGACGTCTCGGACGTGTATGTAGTCACGTTTATTCTCGCCGTCTCCGACTACAGTCAAAGGCTCGCCTTTCACTTTGAAATCTATAAAGCGCGGAATGACAGATGCATATGAGCCTGTGGCACTCTGCCTCGGACCGAAGACGTTAAAGTAACGGAAGCATACTGTTTCAAGATTATATATTTCAGAGTAAAGTTTACAATAAATTTCTCCTATATACTTCTGTGCCCCGTAGGGTGAAAGAGGTATAGCAGTAGATCCAAGCTCTTCTCTTATCGGCATAATATCTTGGTTCCCATATATCGCACTCGAAGATGCAAAGATAACTCTTTTCACGCCAGCTTGTCTGGAAGCTTCGAGCACGGCTAGTGTGCCGTTCACGTTCACGTCGTTCGTCTCGATCGGGTTCTCTATTGAGTACTGTACTTGAGGCATAGCGGCCTCGTGGAAGACGTACTCTGCCCCAGCAAAAATTGTAACCAATTTTTGCTGGTCTCGTATATCAACTCTGTGCATTATCGCTTTCTTGTTTATATTCCCCTCTTTACCTGCGGACATATTATCCACAATATGCACTTCGTAGCCTTCTTCTACGAGCTTATCCACTATATGTGACCCGATAAACCCCGCTCCTCCTGTAACTATTATTTTTAACATAATTAATTTTTATAAAAAATATTTAAATAATCTCTATACACATATGATTGCCCATATTTTTTATCTTCATCTTTTGGATATAAAATCTTCAAATCAACAAAGCGATCAATTACTCTTTGTGATCCAGCTCTAGTAAAACCTGTCCATTTCTGAACAGTAGAAATATTAATGATAGGCTGACCATACAAATGAGGCATAATAACCATTGCACTTTCTGAAGACCTAGTTCCTAGTTTCTGTATTTTTTGCATATCTGATTCTTTTAATCTTGTTATCTTCCCTACTATGTCTATTGCTTCATTCGCAACTTCAATCACTCCATCTATGAAAAACTCAACCCACTCTGAGACTTGCCCATTATGGTAACCAAAGAGTTTTTCATAATAAAGCTTTTGATTTTCTTTAAAAAATGAAGACAGAAATAAAACTGGCTTTTCTAAAAACCTTTCTTTCCAAAGATAAAATGTGATGAGCATTCGGCCAGTCCTTCCATTGCCATCTAGGAATGGGTGAATAGTTTCAAACTGAGCATGGATAATTCCTGCTTTTACTAAAGTTAGAGTCGAATCATTTACATGCAAAAACTTTTCTAGATCATCTAAAGACCTGTTCATACTCTCAACAGGAGGCGGAACAAATCTGGCATTGTCAGGGCGAACTCCTCCTATCCAATTCTGGGTCTTACGAAACTCACCAGGATCAGAGAAGTGGGTGGCTCTAGCTTTATTCATTAATTTTCCATGCAATTCACGTATGAATCTTAAAGATAGAGGGAAGTCATCTTCTTTCATTCTCTTTATTCCATAATTAAGAGCTTTTATATAATGCAAGATATCATCAACATCATCTGGAGCATTATTGTTTATTTTAGCCTCAGCCTCAATTGCATCCACCATCGTAGCATTAGTTCCTTCTATTTGACTTGATGATGCAGCATCTTTTCTTAAATACATTAATATAAAAAAGTCCGAATCTGGCAAAAGCTTTGTTATTCCATCAAGTTTACCTAGCAGTCTTGTTGCCTCGTCATTCTTCTTTAATATTTTAGGGTCGAACTCGAAGCCACCGACAGGAGGAAACTTGTTTGGAACAAAAGCTTTAAAACCTTCTTTTTGTTGAAAAATTTTACCAATTTCAATATTTTTCATAAGTTTGTATCTATCGTAATTTATAATGTATACAAAGTATAGTACTTTGTATACATTAAGTCAACCAATGTATACAAATATTTATTTCCAGGTATATTAAGAAAAAATGATCTCTACTATATTTACTGAACCTTATCACAATCTTAATTATAACATGCAATATAAAAACAACTAAAGAACAATAATGTGTAACCCCTGACAATGCCGACCATACACCATCTAGTGAAGTCGGACTTCACTAGATTTACTCGATACTAGCAAGAACGGTTCTTAGTGACTTGCTAGTGATTGCTACATTCCTAATATGCGTATATAATACTATCTAATTTTCGTTATTTATAAACTTATAAATTCAAGACCATGGAGAACAATCAAAACCCTTTTCCTTTTTTAAGATAAAAAATTCTATTTTTTATGCCTGTATTTACAATCAAAGGTATGGGTAGGAGTATTAAGTACAAAAAGCTCGAAAAGAAAAGAGCCAAAATCAGCAAAAGCGCTTACTACAGAAAAGAAATGCCCTGTAATTGTAAAAAAATATAATCTTGATATAGAGGGTTAAATTCCCTATCTTAGTCTTTTTATCTGGTGCAATATAGATTTGTGCTAGTGGTTTGATCCTAATGGGATAAAAGATTTTGATTACTGCAACGGTATGTCATGATTCTAAAGGCTTTGCGTCAGCAAAGCCTTTTTCTTTTACTCTTAGTTATAAGTTTAGTTCTTAAACAAGTTCTTAAGCAAGAACGGTTCTTGCTACAGGCTTGGTTTATATTTAAAATAATTCTCAACAAAATCTGAAAATGATTTTATGTCATTAAAATATGAAGGAAAATTATCTAGATTCAAAATATTCTTCTCTACCCTGTCGACTCCTATATAATCCAGATAACTTGAATATTTGTAGGAATCAAGATACTCTTTCATCTCTTCTTTATTGAAATTAACCATACCACCATCCCATCCTGAAAACTTTATATCCAATGAATTCAAATGAATATAAGCCAAAAGTTGTATCAAATAATTATCATCCTCCCCTATTAATTTAGACTTAAATAAACCACCAAACAAAGCACCTTTTCTTTGATATTTAATATTGAAAAACATTGCATAAGCTACCCCAATTTTCTTCATAAACTTTGTTATACCTCCGTCAACTTCTTGTCTAACGAGTAAATGAAAATGATTATCCATGAGACACCATGCCCCGATTGAAATTAACGGTTCTCCTCTATCTATTTTCATTATTGCATTAAATTCCTTGTGTTGCTGATTAATTAAATTATCAAGTCGAAATGATTTTTCTTTTGAATTACAAATGTACAAAAGCATCATGAATCTTTCAAAATCATTTTTTGATTTAAAAATAACCCTTTTATCAATACCT
>JBBSBU010000031.1:0-5942 GCA_038250975.1 Minisyncoccia bacterium | reverse complement strand
TCAATAATAAAAAAATTGTTACCGAATATTTCATCAGAAGAAAGATCTGAAATATTGCCTCCTGATTTATCAAAACTATCTTTTAATTTTTCGAATAAAAGCCAAGTAATAGCCAAAGATGTAAGTAGTTTTGATTTTGAATTAACAGGTAGTTTGGCGTTAAAGTGGAATCCAGATTTAGAAGGGTTGAAAAGGCTTCTTGTGGGACAGTATAAAAATCAAGTTAGCGGAATTTTCAAAAAAGATCCTGGTATAAATTCTGCTAATGTAAAAATAGTGCCATTTTGGGTAAAAAAACTACCAGAAGATGTTACTAAAATTCGCATTTTTCTAAAATAGTTTTATATCTAAGCGTAAAGTTTAACAAAAATTTGACTAAGGATTAAATTTTTGTTATTATATACTTACCTTTATAATGAATCAAAAAGATAACAATAATACTGCAATAGGCATCGTTACTGAAGCACTCCCAAACACTCTTTTTAGGGTAGATATAGGTGATGGTAAAATCATCATCAGCTATTTGTCTGGAAAGATGAGGATGCACAGGATCAAGGTTTTACTTGGAGATAGAGTTGAAGTTTTACTTGATCCATATGGAGGTAAGGGAAGAATTATTAAAAGAGGTTAATATGTTACACTTGCATTTTTATTTAAATAGTGTAGTATAATTCGATAACGCCAGAGTTATAAATACAGGGTAGAACCCTTTATTTTTTCTTTCGCTTTTTTATAGATAATTAATATGAAAATTAAATCAGCAGTTAAAAAAATATGTGCAAAATGTAAGATGGTAAAACGGGAAGGTCATCTCCGTGTTATCTGTACTAATCCTAAACATAAACAAAAACAATAATTTATATGAGAATTCTTGGTATAACAATCCCTAATAATAAACATTTGGATGTAGGTCTTACGGCTCTATATGGTATCGGTATTTCAAGAGCAAGAGCTATCCTTAAAGAAGTTAAAATTGATCCTATTACAAAAGCAGAAACATTAACAGTTGACCAAGAGAACGCAATTCGTAAAGTGATAGAGACTATGTCTATAGAAGGATCTCTAAGACGTGAAGTCGCTTCAAATGTTAAAAGATTAAAAGATATTAAATCATACAGAGGAGTTAGACATATGAGAAGATTACCAGTTAATGGCCAACGCACAAAGACAAATTCAAGAACAGTAAGAGGTAATGTACGTAAGACAATGGCATCTGGTCGTCGTAAAGAAAGTAAAACATAATTAATATCATATGGGAAAAGTAAAAATTATAACCAAAGAAGAAAGTAAAGAAGTAGCAGGAGAAGCTATCGTTGATGCTACACCAAAAACAGCCGTTAAGGTTCCAAAGAAAAAGAATGTTTCTGGAACATTACACGTTGAAGCTACTTTTAATAATACAAAAGTAGTTCTTTCTGATAAACAAGGGAACACTTTATTCTGGACTTCAGCTGGAGCTCTCGGTTTTAAAGGTGCAAAGAAAGGAACTCCATTCGCTGCATCTAAGGCTGGATCTGTAGTTGGTGAAAAAGCAAAAAATCTTGGAATCAAAGAAGTTGATGTGAAAGTTAAGGGAGTTGGTAGTGGTCGTGAGCCTACAATTCGTGCATTTATGGCATATGATATTGAAATATCAGAAGTTAGAGACCTTACACCAGTTCCTCACAATGGTCCAAAACCTAAAAAACCAAGAAGAGTGTAATATAAGGTCCGTACGTCCGAACCAGTGTCAGAAGAATAATTTAATCAAAGCCCTTAGGTCTGACCTATGGCATAAATAAAATAACAAATGAAGAATGTCAAAAAATACAAAATAGGTAGAAGATTAGGTGCTGGAGTTTTTGAAAAATGCCAGACAGCTAAGTTTGTCGCATCTGAAGCTCGTCATGCTAAAAATTCTAAGAATAGAAGACCAAAAATGTTATCAGGTTATGCCCTGCAGTTCGTTGAGAAGCAAAAGGTTCGCTTTATGTATGGTATAAGCGAAAAACAGTTTTCAAATTATGTTAAAGAGGCTGTTGCTACGAAAGGTGCTCTTGCCACAGAAGTTTTATTTGAATTACTTGAAAGCAGACTAGATAATGTTACATACAGACTTGGACTTGCTCATACCCGTCGCCTATCTCGCCAAATGACATCACATGGACACATAACTGTAAATGGCATAAAAACAACAGTCCCATCTCTTCGTGTTAAAGTTGGAGATATTATTGTTGTTCGCGAAGGAAGCAAAAAGAGTGTTATGTTTGCAGACATGGTAAAAAAGATGAAAGAATATACTGTTCCAAACTGGCTAACTATGAATGCGGAAACATTAACTGGAAAAGTTGTTGGTAAACCCAAAAATATTGAAGGTTTCCTTGATTTAAACACTGTGCTTGAGTTCTATAGTCGTTAGTATTATTAGCGTATGGTTAATCTTAATAAATAATCTATTGCGAGTTTACTCGTAAATATAATATGTCAGATTTAAATATCATATTACCATCCAAATTATCTATCATTTCAGAAGACGAAATAAAAGGCGTCTATGAAATTGATGGTCTTTACCCTGGGTATGGACATACCTTAGGGAATTCTCTACGTCGCATTATTCTTTCTTCATTATCAGGTGCAGCTATTACTTCTTTAAAAATTGAAGGAGCTCCACATGAGTTTACAGTTCTAGATGGAGTTAAAGAGGATGTCGTTACAATTTTATTACACTTAAAACAGGTTCGTTTCCGTTTGCTTTCAGATGAACCTCAAACAGTAAAACTTTCTATTAAAGGTCCTAAAATGGTTACAGCTTCTGACATAGAAGCAGGTGGGCAAGTTGAAGTTTTGAATAAAGATTTATATATTGCTGAAGTTACAGCTAAGAGTGGACTTTCTATTGAGATGACAGTTCAAAAAGGACTAGGCTTTGTTTCTAAAGATATACATCAGAAAGAAAAGAATGATGTTGGGACAATTTCTGTGGATGCTATTTTCACACCTATTCGTCGCGTTGCTTATGAAGTTGAGAATATGCGTGTTGGTGATAAAACAAACCATAATCGTCTACGTATGACTATCGAAACTGACGGTACAATTTCTCCACGTGAATCACTAGAGAAGGCTATTGTTATAATGGTGGAGCAGCTACAAGCCATTGTTGGTTTTACTGTTGTGAACAAATCTCTTCCGAAAGAAGAAGTAGAAACAGTTTTAACTAAAGAAGTTGACGAAGAAAAGAATGAAGGTAATGAATTTACTGATACTTTAAAGACACGTATTGATACCTTAAATTTCTCAACCAGAACACTTAATGCATTAACAGACGCAAATATTCGAACTATAGGTGGGATTGCAAGAAAGAAGAAGGAAGACTTGCTTGAAATTGACGGTATTGGAGATAAAGGCATTCAAGAGATAAAGAAAGTTCTTGGTGAATACGGAATAACACTTAAGTAGTTTTAAATTAGTAATTAGTAAATAAATTTTATGAGACACGGAAATAATGTAAGAAAATTTGGTAGAAATAAGAATCAGAGACATGCCCTAATGAAGGGTCTAATGTTGGCGCTTATTTCTCATGAAAAGATAGAAACAACAGAAGCTAAAGCTAAGGAACTTCGACCTTTTATTGAAAAGTTAGTAACAAAGGCAAATATTGGGACACTTTCTTCAAAAAGACTTGTAATCTCACGTTTGTATGGTTTAACAGCTGAAGCAAATAAATTAATCGATACCATCGCTCCTAAGTACAAAGGTCGTACGGGAGGCTATACACGAATTACAAAGCTTGGACGTCGTGGTGGAGATGCAAGTAAAATGGCAGTAATTGAATTTATATAATATTATGACAAAAGTACACAAAATTGATGCTACTGGTAAAACTCTTGGACATGTTGCAAGTGCTACAGCTAAGATCCTTATGGGTAAGACTAGTGTAGACTATACCGCAAACAATGTTGCAGATGTTCGTGTTTATATTGAGAATGCAAGTAAGACAAAAACAACAGAGAAGAGAATGAAAGAAACTCTTCATGAGACATATTCAGGACAGCCAGGAGGTTTTAAACAAAAAACTAATGAAAAGATAGTTAGCACGAAAGGTTTCGTTGGCCTTTATGAGCTTGCTGTATACGGAATGCTCCCAGGAAACAAACTACGTCCATTAATGATGAAACGTTTAACAATAACTGAATAATATATATGGTAGAAAAGAAAACAACAAAAGAATATTTTAGAGCTATCGGTCGTCGTAAGACTGCTGTTGCTGTAGTTCGTTTGTATAAAGCAAGTAAAACTACTTATACAATTAATGGAAAAGATTTTACAGAATACTTTCCAACACCTGAACTTAAAAAGATAGTTACTGGTGCTTTTGAAACAGTAACACCAGCTGAGAAGTTCGAGATAGTAGTCACTACAAAAGGAGGTGGATCTCATGCCCAAGCAGAAGCTGTTCGCCATGGTATATCGCGTGCTCTAGTATTGTATGACATAGAGCTAAGAGGAGGACTTAAGAAGGCTAAAATGCTCAAGCGTGACCCTCGTACAGTTGAAAGAAAGAAGTTCGGACTTAAGAAAGCTAGAAAGAGCCCACAGTGGTCTAAAAGATAATAAAAATAAAACTCTCCATTGTGGGGAGTTTTATTTTTATTATTTGTAAATTATTTCATATAGCTATATAATAATGAATATTAAGGTGTTCGTAATTATTATTAATTTTTATATAACGCAATGAAAGAATTTATAAAGTGTTTTTAAAAGTATGCAGTATTTGAAGGAAGGGCAAGCAGACGAGAATATTGGATGTTTTATCTTTTTACTTTGATTTTTGCAATCGTCATTTTTTTAATAGATTTTTTTACACCTATTAAAGTTGGCCAATATGGAATACTAGGAGTGTTGTATGCAGTTATAATTTTAATACCAAGTATTTCTGCAGTTGTAAGAAGACTTCATGATGTAAATAAAAGTGGATGGATGTTTTTTATTAATTTGATTCCTATTGTAGGTGGTATTTGGTTATTTATTTTAATGGTAACCGATGGTACTTCTGGTGATAATGAATACGGACCAAACCCAAAATTGATTAATCAAAATCCTGATTCAATAGTAAATAATACAAATATTTAATAAATTACTATAAAAACAAAGACTTTGAAAAGTCTTTGTTTTTTTGTATAATAAGACTTATGAATAACGATGAAAATAATATAAATAATGAAGAAGAAGATCTAATAATAGAAACTGTTCCGTTTGCTCCAGATGATATTTTGGAACCTGCAATTAGGTATGTGGCAAGTACAGAAGATGGAGATGAATTATCAACAAAAGATGTAACAAAAAAACTCCGAGAAGAACTGAAAGCTTGTCGCCAAGAAAAAGAAGAGTATTTAACTGGCTGGCAAAGAGCCAAAGCAGACTATGTGAACCTTAAAAAAGAACTAGAAGGTCATCACTTAAATACATCTATCGTGGCAAAAGAAAAAATGATGAATAATCTACTTCCTGCTATTGATAGTTTTGATATAGCATTTAAAAACAAAGAAGCTTGGGAGAAGGTAGACAAGGATTGGCGAACAGGAGTCGAGTATATTTATACTGGGCTCATGAATGGATTCGCAGATTCTGGTATAGAAAAAATAGATAAAGTTGGTGTAAAGTTTGATCCCAATTTGCATCATTCTATAACAGTGGTACCAACAGATAAGGAAGAAGAAGATCATACTGTTGAAAGCATTATTCAAGTAGGGTACAAGATAGGTGATCGAGTTATCCGCCCCGCTCGAGTAAATGTTTTTGAATTTATAAAATAAATAAAAATGAGTAAGGTAAAACCTTACTCATTTTTATTTCCACAGAGTGAGAAGAATTCCTTTTCAGTTTCTTCGTCTATTTTTTCTGTAACTATTATTATAAGTTCAGTTTTTAGATTTAGATCTTTTTTAATATTTGTAAAAAGATGT
>JBBSBU010000030.1:0-5961 GCA_038250975.1 Minisyncoccia bacterium | reverse complement strand
CCGCCCACCCAAGTGTCCCAGACTCAGCACCACTTACATAGAACTTAAAAGTCTCTACATTCACATCGGAAGAGACTTTGAAGTTCTATGTAAGAGGAGCTGACTCTAGTACAGTCAACGTTCAGCCAAGTGTAAAGATTTTGATGAATGGTATTGTAAAAGTAAAAGGGAAAGAGATACCATTTGCTTTGCAGTCTATGTCATCTCAGAGGTCAACAGAGATTATCCATTAGATTATTATTATGCATAAAGATAAAAGAAATAAAGGTTTTACAATAATAGAGGCACTAATAGCAATATTTATATTGACCGTTTCTGTCTCGTCTATGCTTGGAGTGACAGCTCAAAGTGCCTCTTTTTCTAGGTATTCAAATAATGAGATAACTGCTAATTATCTACTTCAAGAAGCTGTTGACTCTATCCGGAATAGTCGAGACACAATTGCTTTTCAGATGAAAACCTCAGGTGGCGGATGGGATAAATTCTTAAATAGATACGGATGGAATGGTGGCTCGAATATGGATAAATGTTTTAATTCAAAGGGGTGTTACCTGGAAATAGATAAGTTTGACTTTGATAATACAAGCGATGGGAAGGATATTAGTATTTGTGGCACTAGTGGTTGCCCTAAATTAAACTATGATGATGAATTAGGATCTTCACTTTTTTATAATTATATTCCTATTCTTGATGAGGCCAAGGAAAATGTTGTTAATGAGAGTATTTTTAGTAGAAAAGTAGAAATGAAAATAAGTGATTCTAATCCTGATGAGTTAAATATAAAAGTGACAGTTTCTTGGAATAACGGTACTGCTTCAAGTACACCAAAAACACAAAAACTTGAGATGACTCTTACAAACTGGCAGAATTAATATATAGATATATGAAAAGAATTAAAAGAAATAAGAATAATGAAGGCTATGCGATACTTTTCACCGTTGTTGTTGTAGGTATCATTTCTATGATAACGATCGGTCTTTCGAACTCTGCCTACAAGCAAACAATCCTTTCGGCAGTAGCTAAGGATTCAACGACTGCTTTCTATCAAGCTGATGTTGGTTCTGAATGTGTTCTTTACGTTGATCGTGAGTATCAGGATAATATGACCGGTATTCCAGCTGGTTTTAAATGCGGAGGTTATGATATTAAATTTAATCCTTCTGTTACTGATCCAAATGATCAAAATAAAAAGACTTACAGTATGAACTTAGAAACTGGTGAAACTTCTACCACAAAATGCTTCAGAGCAGATATTGTAAAAAAAGTCTCAGAATCAGTTTTAAAGACAGATGTGTATACTAAGGGTTACAATATATGCAAGAAGAACAATCTAAGAACTGTAGAACGTGGTATAAAGGTTTCTTATTAAAATTATGAAAGATAATAAAATAAAAAACCGAATAGAAAAACTTCGGGAAGAGATTTCAAGACTCCGCTTCTTATATCACGTAAAGAATAGCCCTAATGTCACAGATGATGTCTATGAGTCTCTCTCTCGTGAGCTACATGATCTAGAAATAAAACATAAAGAATACGCTGATCCAAACAGCGCTATTTTCCGTGTTGCGGGAAAGCCTCTACCTAGCTTTAAGAAAGTGAAGCATGATATAAGGATGCTCTCTTTGAATGATGCTTTTAGTGAGGAAGATGTTACTGCTTGGGAGAATCGAAATATAAGGATATTAGGAAGTTTAACAGATGTGAAGTATTTTTGTGAAGTAAAGCTCGATGGACTTTCCGCTTCTTTAATTTATAAAGATGGAGTCTTTTTACGTGGAGCTACAAGAGGAGACGGATTCATCGGTGAAGATGTGACTGAGAATTTGAAAATGGTAGAGACTATACCATTGCAGTTAAAAGGAGAACATAAGGGTAAAATAGAAGTCAGAGGGGAAGTTGTCATGACAAAAAAGGCATGGCAGACTCTAAATGATAAACAAGTTTTATCTGGTAAGCAAACTTTTGTGAACACTCGGAATGCTGCCGCTGGAAGTTTGCGTCAGCTTGATTCAAAGATTGTGAAAGAAAGAAATTTAGACTTCTTTGCTTGGGATATTGCTCAGTTCCCCGAAAGTATAAAAAATCACTCGGATAAACATGAAATTTTAAAAGAGATAGGATTTTCACTTTCACCTTATGAGAAAAAAGCTAAAAGTTTGAGTGAGGTTTTTGATTTCATTAAAGAAGTTGGAAAAATTCGAGATGGTTTGCCGTATGGAACCGACGGGATGGTTATTTCTATAGACAGTACAGAATTACAAGATAGTCTTGGTTATGTAGGTAAGGCTCCGAGATACATGCTTGCTTATAAATATCCAGCTGAGAGAGCTACGACGGTTGTAACAGATATAACTCTAAACATCGGCCGTACAGGAGCCGTGACACCGCTTGCTCACTTTAAGCCGACTTTTGTTGCAGGTTCAACAATTTCAAAAGCCACACTTCATAATATGGACCAGATAGAAAGATTAGATATCAGAGTAGGTGACACTGTTGTTATTCAAAAGGCTGGAGATGTTATTCCTGAAGTTGTGGAAGTTCTTGTGAATATGAGAACTGGCAAAGAAAAGAAATTTAAAATGCCAGAAGTCTGCCCAGTGTGTGGAGAGAAAATAGAAAAAAAAGAGGCTGGATTCCAAAGAAGTCCTATGAGCAACTGGTCTGGCACCGGCTCTCGTCCTCCTCGCCCGAGGACCTTGCAAAGAGGAGCTTCTTTGGAATCCAGCCTAAACATAGAACAGTTTTCTGTTGCCTATTTTTGCACGAATAAGAATTGTCCAGCCCGTAGAAGACGAGGACTAGAACACTTTGTAAATATATTTGAGATATATGAGATTGGTCCGAAGATTTTAGACCGATTAAAAGATGAAGGTCTTATAACTGATGCGGCAGATTTGTTTATGTTAGAGACTTCTGATTTATCTGGACTTGAACGTTTTGGAGTTAAGTCTGCAGAGAATATTATCTCATCTATAAATTCTCACAAAAAGGTTTTACTTTGGCGTTTTCTCTATGCTCTCGGGATTATACATGTCGGCGAACAAACAGCTCAAGATTTGGCAAATCACTTTTTATCATTAGAGAAAATTATGAAAGCCAAAGAAGAGGAAATAAATAAAATAGAGAACATAGGTCCAGTTGTAGCGGCTAGTGTCTATGAATATTTTAATCATAAAGAAAATGCTATTTTTATAAATAAATTAATAAAGAATGGTGTAGTTATAGATAAGTCCTTTGCTAAAAAGATTTTCAAGTTGAAAGATAAAATTTTCGTCATAACTGGATCACTTAGCTCACTTTCTAGAGATGATGCAAAGAAAAAGATTGTGATGGAAGGTGGTAGAGTATCTTCTTCTGTATCTAAAAAGACCGACTATGTTGTTGTAGGGGAGGAACCCGGAAGTAAGTATAGTGAAGCTTTGAAGCTCGGAGTCAAGATTCTTAAAGAAAGTGAATTTCTGAAAATGTTTTAAATATGTTATTCTATACATTATGAAACTAGATGATATTAGAAAGCTCGCAAACTTAGCTCGTATTGATATGAGTGATGAAGAGATGGAAGGTATGGCCAAAGACTTTGACCCGATTTTAGCATATGTCGGCCAAGTCCAAGAAGTTTCTAAATTAAAGAATATTGAATCATTACATGAAAACCCTGATAACTATTTCTTACAAAATGTAATGAGAGAAGACATCGTTACAAATAAAGATAGTGAGTATACAGATAAAATACTAGCTAATGCCCCAGAAACAGAAAATGGTTATTTAAAGGTTAAACGGATACTATAATATGACGATTGATTTAAAAAATCTAACAATAGAAAAAGCACATAAATCTTTCAAAGATGGAGATTTTACTGTTCGCGAATTAGTCGATGAATATTTGAGTGTTATTAAAGAAAAGAATCCTCGTATTAATGCTTACTTAGAAATATATAATGACATCGATGACCAGGTTAGAAAAGCCGAGGAGATGTTTAAAAATGGGACGGATACTTTGCTTACTGGTATACCGATTGCACTAAAAGATATAATTTTATTTGAAGGACACATTGCTTCTGCAGCTTCTAAAATTCTAGAGAATTATGTCGCAACTTATGATTCTTTCGTTGTAAAGAAATATAAAGACCAAGGTGTTGTTTTCCTTGGAAGAACTAATATGGATGAGTTTGCGATGGGGTCTTCTACTGAGACTAGTGCTTACGGAGTAACAAGGAACCCCATTGATGAGACTCGAGTGCCTGGTGGCTCATCTGGTGGCTCTGCAGCTGCTCTTGCTTCTGATATGGCTCTAGCAGCTTTAGGAACCGAAACTTGTGGCTCTGTAAGACAGCCAGCTTCATTCTGTGGATTAGTAGGCCTACGTACTACTTACGGCTCTGTTTCTCGTTCTGGTGTTATACCTATGGGTAGCTCACTTGATCAAGTTGGTCCTTTAGGTAAAAATGTTAATGATACAGAGATATTATTTAATGCGATGACTGGGTACGATCCGAAAGATAGTACTTCAATACCTGATGAGAAAAGAAATATTAAAAAAGATCCCATAAAGAAACGTATAGCAATACCAAGAGAGTTCTTAAATGGAGAGGGTGTAGATAAAGAAGTTTTAACAAACTTTGAGGAAGGTTGCGAGAAGCTAAGAAGTGCGGGCTATGAATTAGTTGATGTTAATTTACCTTCTATAAAATATTCCCTAGCTGTTTATTATATTATTATGCCGGCTGAGGTTTCTAGTAACTTGGCTCGTTTCGATGGTATTAGATATGGGTTGTCTGAAAAAGGTGATAATCTGATAGATGTATATAAAAAGAGCAGAGGTAAGGGCTTCGGGAAAGAAGCAAGAAGGCGTATTTTGCTTGGTACATATATCCTTTCACATGGTTACTATGATGCGTATTATAATACTGCATTGAAAGTGCGTCAGGTTATTAAGGATGAATTGTTTGATTTATTTAAAGACTATGATGCTTTTATAACTCCGACTACTCCATTCAAAGCATTCAAATTAGGAGAGAAAATAAATGACCCTATCTCTATGTATTTATCTGACATCTTTTCCGCGCCAGCTAATCTGGCAGGCATACCTTCTATTTCTATTCCTTCAGGTAAAACAAAAGATGGTTTACCTTTAGGCATCCAATTCACTGCTCCTTTTTTAAGAGAAGATATTCTTTTTACAATTGGGAAAGATTTTGAAAAGTAGTCACGACTTCGCTGGACTGCATTTTTAACAAACGGTTTACCGTTTAAAAAAATGGGAGTATAATAAATAAAGTATGCAACCCAACGCTATACAGCCTATTATAGAAAAACCATTATTTAACCCAACATTTATTAATGTGGAGTATTTTTTTGATAAGATTGCGAACTCAGCTCTACCAGTTTACGATTTCTTTACAAATGCTAAAACTTGGGAAATCATAGGTATTGTATCTATGCTTATTTCAATTTTATCTCTTATTATAATAATATTCTCTTTGGTGCGAATGTATGAAATTCAAGTTTTTGATAAAGAAGAGGTTGATCATGAGATAAGTCATGCATTAGCAAAAGATAAGGAAATGGAGCGTGATTCAAATCCAAGATGGAAGTACATATTAACTCTTATTGAAAGTCCTAATGAATCAGATTGGAGAGTTGCTATCATCGAAGCCGATACAATGCTTGAAGAAACATTTTCAGATCGAGGTCTTGTTGGGAACAACATGGCTGAGCTACTAGAGGAGGCAAAAGGTAACGGCTACTACAGTATCCAGGATGCTTGGGATGCGCATATAGTTCGTAACAAGATAGCTCACGAAGGACAGAACTTTCCACTGACTCAAGTTGAAGGTAGAAGAGTTATAAAATTATATCAAAATGTTTTTGAAGGGTTAGAAGTAATTTAAAAAGAGTAGCAATCGCTACTCTTTTTAAATCTTGCGCGGTCGACCGGAACATGAGTACATTTCTTGACCT
>JBBSBU010000029.1:0-5984 GCA_038250975.1 Minisyncoccia bacterium | reverse complement strand
TCTTCGCGAGGTAGCGTTGCCCAATAATCTTCTCTATAGTCTAATCCCATAACCACACACCTTTGATACTACTTATTAAATTATGTTAGTCGTCATTCTGCCCAAAACGCTTATTAAAATCACTTAAAAGCGCTTTTTTTAGTACTTCTCCTGAACTACTTTTATTCTTAAATAAGCTAGGATGGGCGTACATGGACCCTGTATCTATACCAAAACCTGAAGGAATTGGGTTTTTTTGTTTATTCACATTACGAATTAGGTAAATAAAGCACGCCAAAAGGTCAAAGTGACCTCTATTTTCTTCATCAGACCGTGCAAATTTCTTTCCAGATCTGTCCCAAACGCCATATTTCATTTCCGCTATAAGATTCACGCATCTAGGGTTAATAACGATCTGTTCATTCTGAACTGCTACTCTAGCTTCATTTACGGCTGCCTGAAGGTCGTCATTACGAGTTTTATTAAATTTTAGGCTGTGAGGAGGCTGATTAAGATCACTTATTGTAATGTCATTTCCGTCTATAACACGTTTAAACGGTTCTTTTACAGTTCCGTTAATTTCCCAGTTGAATTTTTCTTTTTCTTTAACTGCTTCAGCTATTTTTGTGCTGTTTGGTTTATTAAACAGCGCTTCGTCTTCAATAATTATTTTAGCAGCAAGAAAGTCATAATAAGCAAATAACATCCCTGTGTTATCTATATATCCTAAATCCACAACAGTATAACTATCATAAAATTGAGGTCATTGCCATACCTGTGCGAGTTTATTCATCTTTTCGTCAGTTGCTTCAGGTAATATGGCATCTTTTGCACTTGTGATGAATTCGGCTAAGTACTCTCGTCTCCACGCGTCGCTATTCTCGCCTCCAGAAGCTTCTATAAGGCCCTTCATTTGATCAGGATCGATTAAAGGGTTGTCGTATATGGTTTTCTTTATGTAATAGCCATTGGTCTCTGCCTGACGTACAAAACGAACAAATGCATGATCAGGAGAAATAGGAGGAGTCGACGATAAAATGATTCTTCCTCTGGTAGTACTGATCATAGGGACTAAAATGGAAGCTACGACGTAACTAAGGTCATCCATAAATCCTGCTTCATCCGCTAGAACTAAATGAAAGACCTGACCACGAAGATTTTCAACTCTTCCTGCGTCCGTACCTGCTATATGTATTTGTGATCCATTAGGAAACATGTAAACTTGCTCATTTACTTTATAAACTGGCTTCATGTCTCTTGGACAATCCTGTAAAATAGTTTTAATTCTTGGAAGAATGATTTTTTTTACCATTTTAGCTTGTGGAGCCAAGTAAAGTATCTTGGAATTTGGATTTTTTATAGCAAATTCAATGGCTTGCGTGCATAAGTAAAAACTTTTTCCAATTTGCCTACCGCAATTTATGACAAACAATGAATGTTTATTATTGTTTACTGCGTCATACATATCGAGTTGAGCTTTGTGGAGTTTCCACGATAAAATTCCAGCTTTCCAGAGTTTTATTTTTGCTTCTGTTATCTCGTCACTCATTTTTTGACTCGTTATTTACTTTTTTAAGTAATTCATCAAGTTCTTGTTTAGTGGGGGCGGTTATATCTGAATCAGATACAAAGATTTCTTGTTCGAATGCAGTGATTTTAGATAAAAGTTCTAATGCTTTTAGATCGTCTAAACTCAAACCTGCAGGAGTTAGTTGCTTTTGATAATATTTTGCAACTTCTCCTATAATAATTTGAAATAATTGATTTTTTACTGTTCGGTAATTCAAGAGGTACCTACTTTAGGTTTTTAAACCCTAATGCGGCTGATACAGAGCCTACGCGGTCACCTAGTTCTTTTATTTTTGTCGATATTTCTTCAATTGTTTTATTTTGAGATGCGTCGAGTTCACTGGTTTTGGTATTGATTTGACGTTTACCGTAATGGGCCAACAAACCAATAAGTAATGCGCCAAGATCTGCGATAGAAGGTTCGGCTGCTATAGCAACTTTTACTATGACCACAATACACGCTATATTAACAATTGATAATTGTTGTTTACGTTCGTCGACTACTCGAAGAAATCTGCCAAACTTATAACCTAATTCTTTTAAAGATTTCATCTATCGTCCTTGAATAAAAGTAGAAACAAAAGCAAGTTTGTACGTTTCTATTGCATGTAGTTTATCCATACATTCTTTTACTTCGGTTTTAATTACTTTTCCATTATGCGTGTGGTAAGTAATAAATTGCCAAGTTGTTCCAGCTTCTTTTTTCATACTGAAAGAAATTTCGGCAGGAGCTTCTGCAGCAGCTTTTAAACTGTCGCGTCTTTCGTCCATTGCCTTTATTTTTTTTTCTTCGTCTTTAGTGTTCCTGCCCATATTAATCTTCCTTGGTATTTGCTTTAGCAGGTTCTTGTGAACGAGCTGAAGCAGCATCATTAACTTGTTTAATTTGATCTGCAGTATTTTTTAAAAGTTGTTCTGTAAATTGTTGAGAACGAATAACTGCTACTGCTGCGTTACCTGGGAATTGTCCTTGAGTAAGCAGAGCTTTAAGCGCGTTAAATAAATCTTGATTGTTTTGAAGATCACGTAAAAGAACTTGTTCTTCTTGTGTAAAAGTAATAGCGAATGCTGGTTGTGTTGACATGTTGTATCTCCTGTTACAAGTTTGTATGTTGTAATAAGTTGTTTATCTTTCGGTAAAACAATAAATATAAATATTGTTTTGCGGGAACTACTGCTACAAATACTAAAAGGTTGAGAGCGTGTGTCCCGAAACAATCCTATATACTACTACTTATTAACCGAAAGAATTGTTATTTTCTAGATAAGTCTAGAGACTGTTTTATTGTTGATTCGTTAGTTTTACGAACTACAAGTTCAATTTGCCACAAGGTAAATGCCTCATGAGCTACTTTAACCAAAACATTAATAGCTGCAAAACTTAAAAAAAAGAAAACAAGTAAAGAAGTTAAAAGTATAATAGTTTCCATTAGTTAATCGGAGTATCTTTATCAGATTTAATCAAAGAAAGAAAGTCTACGGGATCTTTCTTCTTTTTTGGTTGATCGGCCTGACTAAGAGCACTGAAAAACTTGTTTCCAAATTCTTGTGCCATTTGTTTTTCTTTTTCGTATAGTTGGAACAGAAAGAAAGCTGTTGCTGCCACTCCTACTACTACGCCTAAAAATCCAGCTAAAAACATTTCAATCATAAATCACCTATTTCTTCGCCTAAAACGATCTTTTTTACTTCGTCTACGGGTTTGTTGATAATAAATGCACCTTGAGTGGTGACAATTTCTGTCTTTTTTCCTGAATCGTCGACAGGATCAGATGTAATGTAAATAATTTGATTCGTATTGATGTGCAGCTTTTGGCCATCCGGTCTGTTAATCATTACGAAGTTTACGTTAGTTGTTTTCATTCAGGATTTCCTCTCTTATTTCATTAACAAATTCTGATCCAAGAAGTTCTTCTGCTTCTTCTACTATAGAAGTTTTAAGTACTCTAGGATCTTTTTTAAGTACCTTAAACCATTGGCGAACGATATCTCTTGCTACTGCTTCAATCATAAAGATCCTTTAAGAATCTTATCGACAAACTTATGTTTTTTAGCTTCTATTGCGTCCATCCAAAAATCAGTCTCAAGCATTTCTTGCATCTTTGTGACGTCACTACTTTTAGTGGTATGTTTATTTAAAAGTACAGCTAGTCTATTTCTAATTTTATCTATTTGAGCTGCTTGAATTCTAATGTCAGTTTCTTTTCCTTCTGCATATCCGCTAGGCTGATGTATCATTACACGGGCATTAGGAAGAATAAGTCTTTTTCCTGGAGTTCCTGCAGCTAGAAGTACGGCTGCCATAGAAGCAGCTTGTCCGACACATAAGGTACTTACTGGGGCTTTAATGTGTTGCATAGTGTCATAGATAGCTAATCCAGCGGTGACGCTTCCACCAGGTGAATTAATGTAAAATTGTATTGTGTTAGAATTTTCACTGTTCAGGAAAAGAAACTGAGCGACAATACTGCTGGCAACATAATCATCAATAGGACCAGTAAGGACAACAATACGATCTTTAAGAAGCCTTGAATAAATGTCATAGCTTCTTTCTCCTCTGGAGGTATTTTCTATTACTATAGGAGTCATAATTTAATTGACCTTTCAAGTATGTTATTCTTTTTCAGATGCTGCAACGCGTAATGCGTCAGCCATTTCTTTTTGTTTCTCGTCATGAGCTTTTTGATTGGCTTCTAATTTTTCTACGGAGTCATTATGAGAATCAATGGTAACAGCAGTGATGCTAGATCGATTAACTGCATAGCTCATGCCTTTATATTGAATGCTGTCTAAAGATACAGTGTCTTGTGTGACAGATGTAACTACTCCTGGGTACATTACTTGATTAACCCAAATAGTTAAAACTTTTCCAGAAATTAAATAATCTTCTAACATTTTTATACTCCAAATTCAAGTTTATTAATTCGCCGGGGACAGGTACTTGAAAAACCTGTCGCCCGACGTTGTGAAGAGTAAAAATATCCGGTTAAGGGGATATAAACTATAATATACGTCAGTTTGTGAATATTGTCAATACCCCACGACAATATTTACTTTATAACTTTTAAATGATTAATAGGCTCAACTACATAGCTACCTACTTGCATATCTGGACGATTAGTAAGAAGCTCTTGTTTTACCTTTTCAATGTACTCGAAAGGGGTTTCTGTGACGATTGATTCTCTTCCTGTTTCTGCGTAATCAATCCCGTATAAGTGATATGTAAGGCGGTACATCATTTTACCTCCGCATTTTTCAATAGTTCAGACATGTTTACTTCTTCAGAGAATAGTTTATCTGCCCATGTTTTAAACTCATCATTTAAAATGTAACGAACTCTAAGTTGTTGATTTTCTTCATAAATAATAATATTATAAGTCATTGTATTTTTTCCCTTCTTTTAATTCTTGCATTGTAATATCTGCTCTCTCTTTTGGTGGTTTAATTTTATCCAGCAGAGCACTAAAATAACCAGCAATAGCATATAGTTGTGCTTTATCTGTAACTGATAAGTTATTAGGATCGATATTAGGGGTAACAGTTGCTAAATCCTGTACAACTGATTTTAACTTAGATACTGGTTCTTTTGTCATATCTGTCAGTAAATTTTCTAACTCATTATGTTCAGAAACGAATACGAATATACCGTCTGGGCTGATAGTAGTTTGTTGAAGAAGTACTTGTTCTTCTATTCCACCTATTTCTCTACTATCAGTATTATTGATGATTTCTTCTATTTGACTAGCAGTATAAAGTTGCCCATCTTTAAAAACATCACTATAGGCGTACCATCTTCCCATATGTACGCGTTTCATGTATTTCAAATTATATAAGGTACAGTCTATGCCCATTAAATTATACTCTCCTGTTAGTTAAATTCATAGGGGTTATCGCAAAATCCAGAGCCTCGGTTATGTCCTGAGCCCTCGCCTCCGCAAAATCCAGAGCCGCGGCCTGAGCCATCGCCAAAGCCAGCGCCTGAGCCATAGGCACCACCAAAGCCGAAGCCATCGCCAAAGCCGTCGCCATATCCATCGCCACCACCAAAGTCATAGCCCAAGCCGGAGCCATTGCTGTTGTTGTGGTTATCGCTTATACCGTCTTTAATTATTTTATTCATTTTGCATCCTTAAAAACCATCGCCCGTTACCATAGCCATAACCATCGCCATAACCATAGCCGTAGCCCGAACCATAGCCAGAGCCATCGCCATTGCCATAGCCATTGCCAACGCCATTGTTGCCGCTTGAGCCATCGCCATAGCCGTGGCCCGAACCATAGCCAAAGCCATCGCCGTTACCATCGCCACTGCCGTCGCCCCTGCCGTAGCCGCGGCTAAAACTGTTGTTGTGGTTATCGCTTATACCGTCTTTAATTATTTTGTTCATTTTGCATCTTTAAGCGCCATCGCCGTGGCCATCGCCGGAGCCATCGCC
>JBBSBU010000028.1:0-6041 GCA_038250975.1 Minisyncoccia bacterium | reverse complement strand
TCGCTGTGTCTTTTATTTCGGAAAAAGATTTTTTAGCTAAAAAATGGAATTGGTCTAAACCTTTTATTATTACTCCTGATGGAATCGATGATAAAGATACTTGTGTATTTCCTGAAAAATTCAAAGAAGGATATTTTATACTTCATCGTATGAACAATGAAATTTGTGGAGACTATATTGATTCACTTGATTATAATTCTGAGAAAGTGGATAAATGCATAAGAGTAATAGGCCCTCGAGTAAACACTTGGGATAGTTTAAAGGTGGGGATCACTGCTCCTCCTATTAAAACTAAATACGGATGGTTGTTACTTTATCATGGAGTTTCTAAGAGTCATGCTACTTACCGTGTTGGGGCGGTTCTCTTGGATTTAAAAGATCCAGCAATAGTCCTGTCTCGTATTTCGGATCCTATTTTTTCTCCAGAAGAAGATTATGAGAAGTTTGGAATTGTGAATAGTGTTGTTTTCCCTTGTGGAATGGTTGTCAGAGGTAAAAAATTGTTTATATATTACGGAGGAGGGGATAAAGTTACAGGTGTCGCAACCATGAATTTATCCACACTGTTAAGTGCTCTAACAAGAGGCTTGAAGTTAGAATAGATAGTATTGAAAAGTTTTATATTATATGTTATAATATAAAAAGGACTCAATGAGTCCTTTTTATATGGCTTTATGATGGACAAAGAAAAAGATTACTCAAATCTAAATAGGGGGCTTGTTTTAATATATTTTTGGCAAGTAATAAAACGATTTAAAATATCGTTTTTCACTATTTTCACCCTTTCAATTATAGCTGCGTTCCTAGATATTTATATTCCATTAAAATACTTGAAGCTTTGGGATGTTTTAAATACTAACAATTTTACCCTAGCTTCTAGCGCTAGGTATCTAATAATATTGATTCTGATCTTTAATTTTTCTAGATGGGTACTTAAAAGAATTGTTGGTTATGCTAATGATTACTTCCAAACGAATGTTATGGAAGGCTTAAGGAAGCAAGCTTTTTCTTACATGATGGGGCACTCTCATAATTTCTTCGCAAATAATTTCGGAGGGTCGCTAACTTATCGAGTGAATAAATATGCGAGAGCTTTTGAAAGACTGATGGATAGGTTTGTCGATGATGGGATGCCTCTTGTAGTAAGATCTATTGGTACTGTTATAGCTATTTATACTCTTGTGCCGAAGTATTCTTACTTACTTGCTTTATTTTCAGCTATCTTTTTAATCACTGCTCTTGTGTTTACAAAATATAAGTTGAAGTACGACGTTATCGCAGCAGAATCGGATTCAAGGACGACAGGGGCTCTTTCTGATTCTATAAGTAATCACTCGTCGATTCAGCTTTTCGCTGGTCATGATTACGAGAATGAAAAGGTAGGGAAAGTTATAGAAAATCAAAAGAAGGTAACATTATTTAATATATATTTATGGGAAACGTTAGGGGCCATTCAAAGCTTCTATATTCTAGCAATTGAATTTTCAATTTTCTGGATAGCTATCGGAGACTGGAAGGCTGGACTTATTGGAGTGCCAGTAATAATAGTTCTCCAGAGTTATATTATTCGCTTAAGTGAAAGTTTGTGGCGTTTTGCTGGTATTGTAAGAGTTTTCTATGATGGGTTTGCTGATGCTCAAGAAATGGCACTCATCTTAAATACGCCTTATGAGATTGAAGATGTGGGAGCTGAAACAATTAAGAATATTAAAGGAGAAGTTGTTTTTGAAAATGTCACTTATGTATATGAAAATAACAATCAGAAAGTCTTTGATAATTTCTCTCTTAAAATAAAGGCAGGAGAAAAGGTTGCCGTAGTCGGTTCTTCTGGAGCAGGGAAGTCAACTTTTGTTCGTCTTTTAATGAGATTATTCAATCTAACTTCTGGGAGAATTTTTATAGATGGAGTTGATATTTCTAATGTATCTCAGAGTAATTTGCGAGAACAAATAGGATTTGTCCCTCAAGATCCAGCTTTATTCCATAGGACTCTCATGGACAATATTCGTTATGGGAAAAGGGATGCAACAGATGAAGAAGTTATGAAAGCAGCAAACTTGGCACATTGTAATGAGTTTATATCAAATCTGCCCAAAGGTTATGATACTTATGTCGGAGAGCGAGGTATAAAGCTTTCTGGTGGCGAACGCCAGAGAGTAGCGATAGCTCGCGCCATACTTAAGAATGCTCCTATTTTAATTTTAGATGAGGCCACATCTGCTCTCGACTCTGAATCAGAATCGCTTATTCAAGATGCACTTCATAACTTGATCGCAGGTAAAACAGTAGTTGTTATCGCACATAGGCTTTCCACTATAAGAAGCATGGAAAGAATTATTGTCATTTCAGATGGAAAGATCGTTGAGGATGGTCCACATGATGAATTGCTGAAGAATAAAGATGGTATTTATAAGAAACTTTGGGATATCCAGTCTGGAGGTTTTAAACTAATTGTTTAATTATTTTATTTTTAAAATAATGATTTCCGGCTTAGTCCCTATTCTCATTGGTATTATCGAAGTACCAACGCCGTAGCCGGTAACAGAAGCTGTAGCATCCGTATAGGTCACGCCGTGAGTGTATTTTTTATAGATAAGATTCACAAGGGTCGTGAAGGGAAAGAATTGTCCACCATGTGTATGTCCAGACAAAACTAACATTGCTCCTAAATCTGAAAGATGTTTTACACTCTTAGGATCATGTATGAGTATTATGCTTGGCTTGCTTGAATCGAAACCTTGAGATTCTAGCTCTGCTTTTATAGATTCAGCTGTTTCTTTCTGCTTATAATCTAAGCCGATTATTTGAGTATTATTTATATTTACTTCTTTATCTGTTATATCTATTAGAGATTCTGGTAGGCTTGATTTAAAACTACTATATTCTTGATTGTATTTTTCATGATTGCCTTCTGTGTAAAAGATGCCTAATTGAGTGTTTAATTTATTAAACTCACTCAGCCATTCTTTATATGGAAATGCTGGGCCATCTATTAAATCTCCTACAATGAAAACAATATCTGGCTTCTCTTCATTTATTTTGGAAATTATGTTTTTAAGATATTTTAACCCCCTTTGTTGACCTAAGTGTAGGTCAGAAATTAGGACTATTTTTTTGTTATTCCAATTCTGTGATAACTCTAAAGAATTTACTTCCATATTCGTAATGCGGATATGGCTGGCATTCCAAACTCCATAAACAACAAATACAAATACTACTAAAACTGAAATTCCAGAGACTAAACTAAATGGAATGTTTATATCTAGGTAAATTTTTACCGCTACCAGTACAAATACAATAAGCGATGCAATGAGTATATAGATAACTAATCCTATCCATACAGAACTTGCTGTGTTTATCCATGAATTGAAAGTAGAGTAGTGTTTATAGCCATATATCATAGAAATGATAAAAGCTAGAGGAAGTATTACTCCAAGGATCATGAGAGTTCTTTCTACCCCAGTAGATTTGATTATTTCAATGTGGTGAATAGATGCGTAAGCGATGTACTCACTTAACCCAATGGTTATAAATAGTATGAAAGATATCATTAATAGCCTTGTATTCATATGTTTTTTGTTTAATTTAATGGATTTTATCCTAGGATAACTGGCTGTAACGAAGGTTAAAAGATTATATAATAATAATGATTGAAATCATTGCATGATTATATAACAAAAAGCGCTGAAACTCCACAATATTGCTATTATTTTCTTCTCGAAATGTAATTTTAGGAAGTAAATTATATTCAAAAAATAGATGGAATTGTAATATAGAAATATCCTTTAGTATCAGTGTTTTTGCACTCATTTATTTGTTTATCCAGGAAAAAGGTTGACGGATTCTTCGAATTTTTACATAGTGCTTGTTTTTATAAATTTTCCTTTGAATTAGCTTTGCGATGGAGGTATAATGTAAACCCGTAAAGTTTTCGGGGTATTAATAACTAATTTTAAAAATATATGCCGAAAAACAAGAAAGTGTTAAAAAATAAAAAGGAAGTTAAAAAGATCTTAGAAAAAAAAGAAGAAGTTGTTGTTGAAAAAAAGCTAAGTAAGAATATTTTTATTAAAAGCATTATAAAGAGAGATGGAGTTGCTGCTCCTTTTGACTTAGATAAAATTACGAATGCTATTAATAAAGCTATGCTTGCAAGTAGCGAGGGGTCTTTGAAAGATGCTGAAATGGTTGCCAATAGAGTTATGATGGAAATTTTCAAAATAGCCAAGAAATATAAGAACTTTATACCAACAGTTGAGGGTCTTCAAGATGCAGTGGAGCAAGAACTTATGCTTTCTGATTTCGTAAAAACTTCAAAGAATTATATTCTGTATCGCGAGGAACGTGCACGCTTAAGGTCACATAGTGTTGTTGTTTCTGAGCGTGTAAAAAAACTAGCAGAAGAAAGTAAGAAATATTTTAGAAATCCACTCTCAGAATTTATTTACTATCGTTCCTATGCAAAGTGGATTAAAGAAGAAGGAAGACGTGAGACTTGGGTAGAGACTATCGATAGATACATGGATTTCATGAAAGGGAAGATTGGTAAATCTCTTAAAGAGAGTGAATACAAAGAAGTTCGTGAAGCGATACTTCGCCAAGAAGCAATGCCATCAATGAGGCTTCTACAGTTCGCCGGACCTGCTGCGGAGAAGACGAACGTCTGTGCTTACAACTGTTCATTTGTTGCTCCATCTAGAATTGAAGACTTTGGAGAGATTGTTTATATTTCTATGTGTGGTACTGGAGTAGGCTTTTCTGTTGAAAGTAAGAACATACAATCTCTTCCTCAAATAAAAGAGCAATCTGGTAAGAAGCTTCCCGTGTTTGTTATTCCTGACACCAAGGAAGGTTGGGCTGATGCATTAATATACGGTATGAAAACTTGGTTTGCGTGGAGTGATGTTGAGTTTGATTTCTCTCTTCTTCGTCCAGCTGGAGCACGTCTTGAAACAATGGGAGGTAAAAGTTCTGGACCAAAACCATTAGTAGACCTGCTCGGATTTACAAGAGAGCGTATCCTTAAACGCCAAGGTAGACATCTTAGGAACATAGATGCACATGATATTATTTGTAAAATAGGCGAGTGTGTCGTATCAGGAGGTGTCCGCAGGAGTGCTCTTATTTCTCTTTCAGACTTAGATGATTCTGAGATGAGAGAAGCTAAAAGTGGTCAATTCTGGGTAAATGAAGGGCAAAGAATGCTTGCAAACAACTCAGCAGTTTACAACGTAAAGCCAACAGAAACAGAATTCTTAAATGAGTGGATTTCTTTAATGAAATCAGGAACTGGAGAAAGAGGAATATTTAACCGGGAGTCACTATATAAGACTCTTCCAAAAAGAAGACTTGAAAAATCTGAAGGTTATATCGGAGAGATGGGGACGAATCCTTGCGGAGAAATAATTCTACGTTCAAGACAATTTTGTAACCTTTCAGAAGTTGTGGCTCGCGCAGAAGACACAGAAGCAGATCTCATGAGGAAGGTTCGTGTCGCGACAATACTTGGAACTTACCAGTCGACTCTTACAAAGTTCGGATATCTTTCAAAAGAATGGGCCGATAACTGTGAAGAAGAAAGATTGCTAGGTGTATCTGTTACTGGTCAGTGGGATTCAAAGCTCTCGCGGGATCCAGAAATGTTAAAGAAGCTTAAGAATGAATCTATTCGTGTTAATAAAATATATGCAAAAAGGTTTGGAGTTGGTGAATCTACTTGTATCACGGCCGTAAAACCATCTGGAACTGTATCTCAGACTGTAGACTGTGCTTCAGGAATGCATCCTCGTCACGCCCCTTATTATATACGTCGTGTCCGTATTTCGGCTACTGATGCATTGTTTAAAATGATGAAAGATCAAGGAGTTCCTTATCACGCAGAGGTAGGTCAGAATGCAGAAGATGCGAATACTTATGTTTTAGAGTTTCCGATGAAAGCACCAACCGATGCAATATGCAAGGATGATATATCAGCGCTTGATCAGCTTGAACATTGGAAGATAGTAAAGATTAATTACACAGAACACAATCCATCCGTTACC
>JBBSBU010000027.1:0-6061 GCA_038250975.1 Minisyncoccia bacterium | reverse complement strand
GAAGTATCGCAATGGTATCTGGAACACTTGGCTCATCTACATATATAGGCTGGAATCTACGCGCCAAAGCTGGATCTTTTTCTATGTGTTTTTGATATTCTTTAAGAGTCGTTGCACCTATAGCTCGGAGCTCTCCTCGAGCAAGAGCTGGCTTAAGCATGTTTGAAGCATCGAGAGACCCTTCAGAACTCCCAGCCCCTACGATCGTATGAATCTCATCAATGAATAGGATAATCTTATCATCAGCCTTCTCCATTTCTTTTAAGATGCCTCTTAATCTTTCCTCAAACTCTCCTCTGTATTTTGTACCAGAAAGTAAGAGCCCTAGATCAAGAGATACTACTTCTTTATCTTTTAAACTTTCAGGAACATCATTTTTAGCTATGCGTATTGCTAATGCTTCTGCTATTGCAGTCTTACCTGTGCCCGCTTCTCCAATCAAAATAGGATTATTCTTTGTGCGTCTTGAAAGAATTTGCATCATGCGCATAATCTCTTTGTCTCGCCCAATCACTGGATCAAGCTTATCTTGCCTTGCAAGCTGGGTCAGATTCCTTGTAAATTTGTTTATAAGCTTAGGTTGTTTGGGAGTTTCTATTCCTGAACTCTTCTCTTTTCTTAGTTGATTTAAAACTTCAAAAACCTGTTCTTTTTTAATTTTGAATTTACTGAGAAGCTCTCTTGCTTCGCCTGCTATTTCAAGCAACGAAACAAATAAGTGTTCTGTTGACACAAAGTCGTCTTTAATATCAGTAGCAACCTTACTTGAGTGTTCTATCACTTGAGCTAAATCTGGAGTTAAGTATATTTGATAAGACGGTGAGATAGTATTCTTGTTCTCAGGAGACTCTATCATCTCACTTAGATTATCAATAAGTAGAGTTGTATCTACTTCCATCTTGTCGAGAATAGAAACAACAATAGAATCCTCTTGAACAAGAAGAGATGTGAGTAAGTGAAGTGAGTTCACGTGATTCTGGCCACGTTCTATGGCAAGCTCGTGACTTTTACGAATGACTTCTTTTGCTTTAGTTGTAAAATGATTAAATGGGGGCATAAATATTAATTACTAATTAATTATTAATAATTTGATAAAAGATTTATATTATAAATATTATAAATATTATAAATCTGCAGTGGTCTTACTATTTTCTTGAATTTTAGTGTCGATATTCTTCTTTTCTGATATTTTCAAGATAGTAAAACCATTTGTAAACTTTTTCAAAACTGTAGCATTAAAATCTATTTTATTTAAAACTACTTTGTAAACTTGGCTATCATTTAGAATAGATGAGTCAACAAGTATTAAACCAATATCTGAGATTATTACACCTTGACCTAACTCGAACGACTCTACTGGTGTAACTACTTCTCCACTTTCAGGAACCACAACTTGGTCTAAATTTATTTGTGTTAGAGCTCTTTTTTCCGAATAAATTGAAACAACCGCTTCATCACTACTTTGAATTAAATTGGATTTTTGATTCGAATCTACTGTTTTTGTGTTATTTTTATCAACAGGAGCTTCTACTGTTGTAACTTTTTCGATTGTTCTTTGTATGACATTGTTTATGGTCTGAGGAATAGCTTTAGGCATTTGGTTCATCAGAGAAACAGTGACAATACCAGTGGCAATAGAAACGACAAAAGTAATCAATAATGTCAGTAATATAAGCTGTTTTTTATCTAATTCTTTAATATCCATCAAGATATTATATCACAATTGTCTATTTTTTCCACTTTCTATATTTCTCAAAAATATCTGATAAAACGTTAATAAACCTATCTAAATCTGACTTCTTTGTACCTCTTCCAAGTGTCACTCTTATTGAGCCTTCTCCTACACTTAGAAGATCCCCTTGAGCAACTCTTAGAGCATCTATAACGTAAGACTCCCCTTCTTCATCACTCTTACATGCGCTCTTAGATGAAACTTCCACACCTTTTGCATCTAACTCAAGAACAACCAACTCACTTGATATTAGAGAAATAGAAATATTTATATTATTAGGAAGTCTTTGCTTTTGATCTCCATTTAACTTTATTAAAAATGGCTCTTTACTTAAAGCAAATAACTTACTAATCGCATAATCACGTAATTGGGTTAGCCTTTTAACTTCTTTGTCTTTTATTTTATTAGTAATCCCAAAGGCTAGAGCAAGCCCTGCTATCGAAGACATATTCTCGGTCCCAGACCTTAAACCAAACTCCTGCTCTCCTCCACTATAAATAGGAGAAAGCTTCACATTCCTTTTCTTGTATAAAACTCCAACACCTTTGGGTCCGTAAATTTTTGACCCATTAAAAGAAAGCATATCTACTCCCAGTTTTTCAACGTTTGATGTATCAAGATAGTTCATTGCTTGAGTTGCATCAGTATGGAAAAGTGGATATAATTCCAAACTACCCATACCCGGTTTGAAAGAAGTCCCCAAACCGGGTATGGGTAGTTTTTTAGTTTTTTTGTAATACCTGATAGCTTTTGCTATTTCTCTTATTGGCTGTATAGTTCCTATTTCATTATTTGCATACATCACAGAAACAAGAGCCGTATTACTTTTTATAGAATCTTTTATATCTTTTACATTAACTATCCCACTCTTATCAATTTTAATATAAGTCACTTCAGCCAGTCCTCTTTTCTCTAAGAGTTCAAAATTTTTCAGAACTGCTGGGTGCTCTATCTCAGTAGTTATCAAATGCGGTATCAAACCTTTTTTATTAAGCTGAAAGTTATTCACAACACCAAGTATAACCATAGCACTACTCTCAGTACTACTTCCTGTAAAAACAATTTCATCATTATGGGCATTTAAACCTTTCGATATTGTCTCTCTGGCTTGTTCTATGATGTTCCTTGCTTTTACTCCACTCTTATAAAGTGAAGTGGCATTCGCAAAAAAGTCTTTTTCATAAGAAGAAATAAGCTTAAGCACCTTTTCGTCTATAGGTGTAGCACTAGCATAATCAAGATAGACCGTAGATTTTTTAATTTTATTCACATCTTTCTTCATATTTATACTATATCATAGTTGTAAAAAAAGCCTTACTGGTATTTACTCTTTTAAGTTATGAGTATATCTATCTTAGTATATATACAGTCTGGCATTATTATTATCCTTTTATTATGGATCGGGTTAACTGAATACCGATTTAAAAAGTTTTTCGCAGGAACAAATGCTAAAAACTTAGAAGAAGTAATGCTTCACTTAGGAGAAGAAATGAGAGACATTAAAGAATCTCAAGATAAGATAAATAACCATTTAGTAATAGTCGATAGACGATTAGATAAATCAATAAGAAGTATTGAATCAGTAAGATTTAATCCATTCTTAGATTCAGGAAGTAACCAGAGCTTCGCTATTTCCTTTTTAAATGATGAAGGAGATGGAGTGGTCATATCTAGTTTGTATGCCCGTGATCGCATGAGCATATTTGCAAAACCAATTGCGAAGGGTAAATCAGACTTTGAATTATCTGTTGAAGAACAAGAAGTTTTAGAAAAGTCAAAATAGAATTTAATAAAAAAAATATGGAAGAAAAAACAAAAACAAATAAAATGGTTCGCCCTCCTGTTGTTGTTGTCATGGGACATGTTGACCATGGAAAATCTACACTATTAGACTATATTCGTAAATCAAATACTGTCCTAGGTGAAGCCGGTGGAATAACTCAAAGTATTAGCGCTTACGAAGTAACTCACAAAGACGAAGCAGGGGCCGACAGACTTGTTACTTTTCTTGATACTCCAGGACACGAAGCATTCTCTAAAATGCGCGCCCGTGGTGCTATGGCAGCAGATATCGCAATACTTGTTGTTTCTGCTGAAGATTCAGTAAAAGCTCAGACAATAGAAGCTTATAATACAATTATAGACAGTAAAATACCTTATATCGTAGCAATCAACAAGATAGACAGACCAAATGCGAATATAGAGAAAACTAAAATGGACCTTGTTGAGAAAGGTATCTACTTGGAAGGGTTAGGTGGAGACATCCCTTTTGTTCCAATTTCTGCAAAAATCGGAACAGGTGTCAGCGAACTACTAGATATGATAATCTTAGTTTCTGATCTGCAATCTTTTATGGGAGATAGGAAACAAAATGCAACAGGCATCATCATCGAAGCAAACAGAGAGCCTAAAAGAGGAATTTCTGCTGCATGTATAATAAAAAACGGAACACTAAAGTCAGGAATGTTTGTAGTCACAGGAACTTCTATTGTCACAACACGCATAATGGAAAACTTTCTTGGAAAAGCAATCAAAGAAGCTACTTTTTCTTCTCCTATACTTCTTACTGGTTTTGATTCAATGCCAGAAGTTGGAAGTACTTTCGAATCATTTATAAACAAAAAAGATGCAGAAACTTTTGTTAAATTCATGAAAGATGAAGAATTACTCAATTCAACAAAAAAAGAAACTAACCAATTCCCAACCGGGAAAATAATTCCGATCATTATTAAAACAGATGTTGCTGGATCAATGGAAGCAATAGAAAAAGAAATAGGCAAACTAAATAATGAAGAAATATCTTATAAAATAATAAGTTCTGGAGTTGGAGCTATAAATGAGTCTGATTTAAAAATGGCAAATGCTAACAAGGAAACAATAATAGTAGGCTTTAATATAAAACTCGATAGTGGCGCAAGGGATTTGAATGAAACTATGGGCATTAAAGTTGAAGTCTTTGATATTATATATAAGCTTACAGACTGGCTTAAAGAAATTATAGACGAAAGAAGACCTAAGGTAGAAACTGTTGAAGTAACAGGTACACTAAAAATACTTAAAACATTTGGGGCAACGAGAGACAGACAAGTTGTTGGAGGAAAAGTTATAACAGGGAGAATTGTAAATGGTGGGAAAGTCCGTATAATGCGTCGTGATTTCGAGATTGGAGTAGGGAAAATAATAGAACTTCAGCATAATAAGATCAAAGCAAAAGAAGTGCTTGAAGAAAATGAATGTGGAGTACAAGTAGAAACCAAAATAGATATTTCGACAGGAGATGTATTAGAAGCATATATGATAACAATTAAATAATATGTCTGAATTTAGAACAGAAAAAATAACAAACCACATAAAAGAATTATCTGCTACTTTTATAGAAAAAGAAGCCGGACCAACATCACTTATTACAGTCACAAGAGTACTACTTTCTTCTGATAATAAAAGAGCGAAGATAATGATTAGCGTTCTTCCTCGCGAGAAAGAAAATGCTGCTTATGGATTTATAAGAAGAAATCTGGGTGATCTCCGTAAATATGTTTCAAAGGGGTTAAAAATAAATCCTATCCCCTTTCTGGAAGTTGAGATAGACGAAGGAGAAAAAAACCGCCAACGAATTGACGAATTACTAAGTAATAGTTAATATCGTTATATCGGCCTGGTAGCCAAGTGTCAGAAGCGGAGCGAGATAAATATAGCCAGAGATCTCTGCTAAATAGTAAATGAGTTTCATTTGTAAAAAATAGTCTAAAAATAAATATCGGCCTGGTAGCCAAGTGGTAAGGCAGAGATCTGCAAAATCTCTATGCGGCGGTTCAATTCCGCCCCAGGCCTCAAAAAAATCCGTAAAAACAATGTAATGTTTTACGGATTTTTACTTACTTAAGATGTTTTTTTAAATATTTTGTTATTCGAAGCCACATCCCAGGCTTCTCATAAATACACATAAGAGCAATCACCACCCTTGTAAGTGCTTTGAAATCCCCTTTTTTAGGTCTAGGAAAACCGTAGTGCCAAAAAGGATCGTAACCATAATGTTTTTTACAAAAATCTTTTTTATCCTCAATCTCAAGAATTTTGAAAATTTTCTCATCACGACCCACACTAATGTTTGTAGTAAGAGAAAATTCATCAACAAAATATTTTATACCAGCAAGATACACTACATCACCATAATTTAATAACTTATTGGTAAGTTCATCAGAATTAAAATACGTATTCATATTTGATCCCTCCTTTTTTAAATTTACTCCAATTAAAGCACTTTTACTTTTTTAGTCAATAGGCTCTGGTAATTTATAATATTTTTTGCTAGTATATCTTTATGCCCAG
>JBBSBU010000026.1:0-6251 GCA_038250975.1 Minisyncoccia bacterium | reverse complement strand
TACTTAAAATATGAAATTTATTCGAATATTTTTATTTATTTTAATCATAATTGGTTTAAGTTTACTCGCCACTCAAAATATTTGGGTGCCCAAATTAGTTAATAGAATTATACTAAACGAGAAGATTACTCTTCCTGTGCAAGAAATTCAGCCAAGTATTTCTTTGGTAGATGGTCGTCAATGCTATGTTTACAACCATGAAGCAAATACAACCGAACCATACAAGGTGCAAGAATTTATCGACATCACAATAGATGGAACTAAAGTAACTGGAACCAAAAAAGGAACACAGAGTGGCCCTGATATGACAAATGGGTACACTGGCACTATTACAGGAATCTTAGAAGAAAATAAGATCATGGCTATCTTTTCTTATGAGATAGAAGGCTCAAAAAACAAAGAGGAGGAAATATACAAAGCAAGCAAAACAGGTATCGAAAAAATGCGATACCCTCTTACAGAAGGAAAAAATATGCTTGTACCCGATACAACAAAAGATTTTAAACTCTTAACCTACTTTCATGTTAACTGCTCTCTATTAGACTAATGCTATTTTCTAGTACTTTTACTAAAATATTAGTATAATAAACAAATGGAAACATCTAAAACTGAAAGATATTTTTTGTTCACAATTTTAGCAATCGTTTTATTGCTTACATTAGCCATATTATTCCCATTCTTGGGAGTATTCATATTAGCAGCATCATTTGCAGTAGTCATTAGTCCTATATATTCATGGATAAAAAAACATATAACCAAAAATAAGTCATGGTTAGCTTCAATGATAACAATAATTCTTTTTATCATAATTTTATGTGGCCCAATATTCTTTATGGGTTCAGCTATATTTAATCAAGCTCAAAACGCATATCAGTTCCTAGCACAAAGTGGAGATACAAGTATATTTATAAAAAGGATAGATGCAGCAATCAACAATTTATTGCCTAGTGGTTTTCATTTTGATACATATGAGAAAATAACAAGTATGACTTCTTTCCTTTCAAGTAATATTGGTAACTTCTTTACTTCAACATTCAACACCATATTTATGGCGATACTTACTATTTTTACAATGTTCTATATGCTAAAAGATGGCAAAGATTGGACTGATGGACTTGTAAAAATGATTCCTCTTTCAGAAAAAAATACAAAAGAAATATTATCTGGATTAAAAAATTCAATTAATCGAATCATTAAAGGGTCTTTCTTTATAGCTATAGTGCAAGGAGTACTCTCTTGGGTAGGACTTTGGATTTTCGGTGTACCTAATCCTGCGCTCTGGGGAGTTATTGCAGGGATGGCTTCTTTTGTACCAACATTCGGGACTTCAATAGTCTCGATACCTGCCATTATTTTCTTACTCATAAATGGAATGCAGATACAAGCACTGGGACTACTTGTCTGGTCTGGAGCAATAGTCGGTATGGTAGATAATTTCCTTACTCCTTATATTATTTCAAAAGACACTGATGTACCTTCCCTCTTTATGCTCTTCTCAATACTTGGTGGAATAGCACTGCTAGGACCAATTGGTATAGTCATCGGACCACTTACAATAAGTCTACTTTATAATCTTGTAGCTATTTATAAAAAAGAAACTATCTAAGAAGATATTCCTGCTACGTAACCAGTAGTCCAGCATATCTGGAGGCTATAGCCTCCAGAATTTCTGTTTATATTTAATAAATCTCCAGTAATATATAAATTCTTGTATAACTTAGAGGACATGGTCTTAGTGTCTATCTCGGAAAGTGGAACACCTCCATCTGCAACAACGGCTCTATCATAACCCATAAGATTCGTAATTTCACAAGGTAATGCCTTTAATAACTTAACTATTCTCTTTCTTTCATCTACTGTGATACTATGAACTTTCTTATCAAAATCTACACCTATATCTATCATTTCTATTCCTTTTGCTGTTCCCTCAGGAGCAATATCTTTAAAAATAGTTTTTAAAGATTTATTCTTATTTAAATCGAAAATTTTTATTATTGTCTCTTCAATCTTACCTTCGTTCGTATCTGGAAAACAATCAATAAATGCTTTTACAGTAGACTCACCTTGTAACAAGCCATCTACTTTACTTGCGCAGTTAAGTATAAGAGGGCCTGAAAGTCCAAAGTGAGTAAAGAGTATTTTGCCTGTTTTACTAAATTGCTTTCCCCCATCCTTAAAGAAAGTTATTTTCATAAAAGAAAGTGAAACGCCGGCCAAACTCTTTACCCATGCATCAGAAACTGCAAGCGGAACAACTGTTGGAGTTGAATCCTCAACTGTATGACCTAAATCTTTAAGCCACTTAAGCCCATCTCCTGTTGAACCAGTTTCAGGGTGCGACATTCCTCCTGTAGCTAGAATATATGACTTTGCATAGAGTGTTCCACTACCTGTTTCAATGCTCGTTATCTTTCCGTCCTTCGCATTTATTTTTTTAACAGCACAAGTATTCTTTACTACAACTTTGTTCTTTTCTAATTCTTTTTTAAGTACTAGAAATACATCCCAAGCACGTTCTGATTTTGGGAAAACTCGATTACGAGCTTGCACTACTAAAGGCAAATCTTTTGACTCGAAGTATTGAAATGTATCCTTCACTCCAAAAATAGAAAAAGGTGTATATAAGTAAGGTTTACCTTTTCCATAAATTTCTAAAAATTTATGGATATCTGGTTCTGCATTTGTTATATTACACCGACCTCCACCTGTGATTTTGAGTTTCTCCCCGAGCGCTTTGTTTTTATCTATTATTAGAACTGATTTACCCAAGGAACCTGCAACAGCCGCAGCCATCATACCCGAAGCTCCGCCTCCTATTACTATCACATCCCATATTTTATCTTTATTTATCATTTAATATTTTAATGAGCGCCATCTCAAGTGGCAATGAAGATATCACAGCATGTCGTAAAGACTGGTGAGCCTCAAGCAAAAGAGAAAGAGTGGAAGAAGATATACACTCAGGCTTTGTCGATATTAGATCTGAAATATACTTAAGGTCATAATCTGATATTTGATTCTCTATATCTTTCTTGGTATTTGGTGCATATCGAAGCATGAGAGCAAAACGAAGCTTAGACAGTATCATCTTGGAATACACAGACATATCTATATTCTCATCACTTGCACGCTTTATGCAAAGGAAACCTTTATCTATATCTTTTGAAGATAAAGCATCGAGAAAATCATTTACGAGAACTGTATTGGGTGAGCCTGTGACTTCTTCTATATCCTTTAGACTAATTTCTTTGTCTTTAGAAAAAGAGATCACTTTCTGTAAAGTTCCAAGAGCATCACGGAAAGCTCCATCAGCTAAAAGCGCAATAAGAGAAGCTCCTCCTTCTTCGAGCATATACCCTTCTTTCTTTGCAACATTTGTAACAACAGCAGAAAGTATACTATCTGTAGGTTTTTTAAATATGAAACTCTGACAGCGGGAAACAATTGTCTCTGGGACTTTCTCAAGCTCAGTTGTAGCTAAAATAAATATCACATGCTTAGGTGGCTCTTCTATTGTTTTCAAAAGTGCATTCCAAGCATCCTTCGTAAACATATGAACTTCGTCTAAAATATAAATCTTATACTTAGAATCAAATGGCATCGTCTGAACACTGTCACGTATCGAGCGTACGTCGTCTATACCGCGGTTTGAAGCGGCATCTAGCTCGTATATATCATTTACAGTTGAACCAAGCTCTGAAGCAATAATACGCGCAATAGTAGTCTTACCTGTCCCCCGAGGACCACAGAGAAGGTAGGCATGAGAAACCTTACCAGTTTTTAGAGCCCCTCCTATGGCTTTAACTATATGGTCCTGACCAATAACCTCAGCCCAGTTCTCTGGACGATATTTACGATATAAAGCGACATTAGAATCCTTTTGATCTTTCATGGTATTGATTATACCAAATTATAAAGTTTTAAGAAATTCTTTAATTATAACTTCTACTCCTTTTCCATTCTTTGTTTCCATAAGTTTTACACGAAGTTCTTTGGCCCCATCGAAACCATTTACATAAGCTTTATAATGTTTTTTCATAATTGAGAAATTTTTAACTTTACCCAAAAGGTTTTCGAAAAGTTTTGTATGTTCAACAAGAACTTTTAGTTTTTCTTTCGTAATAGGAACAGGACTAATTAAAATTTTTGAACTGGTCTGGCCCCTCGTCCTCCCTCGTCCGAGGACCTGAGAAAATTTTGAATTAGTCCCGTTCCTATAATCTTTAAAAATCCACGGGTTCCCAAAAACTCCCCTTCCTATCATAACCCCATCACAACCAGTCTCTTTGCACTTTCTCCTTCCGTCGTCAGTATCTACAACATCTCCATTCCCTATTATCTTTGTCTTTACCCCCATTTTATTTCTTATCTCTACTACCTCTTTTACATGCTCCCATCTGGCAGGAACCAAAGACATTTCTTTTCTTGTGCGAGCATGAATTATGAGTGCATCTATATCTTGATTTAATAAAAATGGTATCCATTCTTCTATCTGGTTTTTATTATAACCAATACGTGTCTTTATGGAGACGGACATATTTTTTGCATTTTTATTTTTAGAATCTGCTATCCCATCTTTAACAGCTTGAATTATTTTCCCAGCTTTTTCCATATCTTTCATCATGGCTGCTCCTGCACCTTGCTTCTCAATAGACTTGTCAGGGCAACCCATATTTATATCGATACCATCGAATCCAAGTTCTGCGCAATATTTCGCAGCTTCACGCATTTTATTTGGATTTGAGGAGAAAAGCTGTACTACGATTGGCCTTTCTTTTTCAGAATAAAGTAAATCATATTTAAGAACTTCTCTACCCGCACTTCCTAGTCCATCAGCAGAGACAAACTCAGTCCAAGTCACATCAGGCTTGCCATACTTTGCAAACATACGTCGAAAAGCAGCGTCAGTGACATCAGCCATCGGTGCTAAGCAAAAGAATGGTGTTGGTAATTTATCCCAGAATTTTTTCATAAAATATAACGATTTTGAAATAGTCTTATTGTCGGGGCGTGCGCAAGGCTGTCGAGCCGAGCAATGAAGAAAATTTCAGCAGAAATTTATCTGGACCCGACAAGAAGAGCTATTTCAGAATCAAATTAGCTTAACTACTGAAACTTGTATAAAACCTTATTATTAAATCTAAGGTCTATATAAGAAAGAGTATCATACTTTGAATTTATTTCTTTTGCAAACTCTTTTTGATTCATTGCTGTCACAAAATTATCTAAAATAACAGACAAATCATTATCTTCTTTAAAAATTATTTTAGGATTATTATTCTTTGATTCTAGATAAATAGAATGTATCCCATCTTGTGATAAAACCAAGTCATAAGGCTTAAAGCCTAGACTACTAACCCCATCTATTAATCTCATTACTTCATGGAATCTTTCTGGAGAAAGCATCTGTAAACCTAGAGGACTTTTACCTGTATCAATCTTTTTGTAAAATTTAAAATAAATATTACCAGAGAAGTATGGGGCACGATCAAAAATATAACCATCATTGTTTACAAAATAGCAGTTCTCTCCGATATCCTCCTTTTTTTCTGGAACTGATTCACCGCAATAAAGATACGAACCAGCTCTCTCTCTGATATCTACTTTTAAAGTATTAAACCCTTCAAGTTTTATAGAAAGTTTTTCAATTCTTGGAAATTCTTTTTGTAAACTACTATAAATAGTACTTCTAGGATAAATCAAAAAATTTGCCCTAGAAAATAACTTCCAGTATTTTCCTGATATTTTTTCCTTAATATTTGATTCAAGTTTGCTACCGTCGACGATGCTATTCCCTGAAATTACAATCTTACTTATTGTAACTCTTGGATTAGAAGAAAAATAAGAAAGGAAGCCTATAACTACAATGAATAGGACCGTAAATAAAACCAAAAGACGGACACGTCGAACTTGACGATTATGCTTTATTAAAGCTATTCGTGGTGATGTTGGTATATCTTTCATTTGTTTTAAGAAATAATATCTTTACCTAAGTATTTTTGCAGGACTTCTGGAACCTTTATAGTACCATCTGATTGCTGAAAATTCTCCACCATTGAAACTAGTATTCTTGGAGTTGGAATAGCGGTGCAGTTTAAGGAATGAGCATAATTCATTTTTCCATTCTCATCTCTGTATCTTGTATTTAATCTTCGAGTTTGAAAATCGTGGAAATAAGAAGCTGAAGAAATCTCTCTATATTTTTCTTCTTTTGGAACCCAAAGTTCAACGTCATATTTCTTAACTTGACC
>JBBSBU010000025.1:0-6287 GCA_038250975.1 Minisyncoccia bacterium | reverse complement strand
GGTTCTACAATTCTAGGTGGATTTTCACACGTGTAACTATACTTATTATTCAGTACGTCTTTCTTTGCGTTTAAGTAATCCAAAACCCCACTTGGCAAGATATAAAAGATAGGTTCCACAAAACTCTCGTCATATTCTAATGTTGTAATTCCATATTTTTTGAGTAATATAGCTTGCTTCTCTTTGCTTTTTTCTCTTTTTTCTCCTGCATCCTTTTGTATTTGAACAAGCTCTTGGTTTCGTATTCCCTGTAGGTACATATCGTATGCCTTTACAAAATATGGATAAGCTACTACCAGTAGGATTGTCACTAAAATAACAATTTGAGAATTTTTCTTTATTTTTCGTAATAACGCTTTAAATTGTTTTAAAAAATTAGCCATAAGTTCAGTTCATTTATAGGCGCTCTTGCCATATCGCAAGTATGGCAGTCTTGCCATATTAGATGCAAGAAGTGAGATTATGGCAAACGTAACACAAAGATTTGGGGATAGAGATATTGATTGGGTTGAAACGATGATTAACAAGCACACTTGTATTTAGACGCTAGAGTTAGGGGTCAATACTGAATCTACAGAACCCATAACTGAAGTGTTCAAAGAATTTACTGCGTAAGGATTTTTAATTACGCTCCACTTCAAACTCGTCTGCGAATTAAGTGAAGTTTTTTCGTCATTGATAATTCCTTCCAACTCTTCTAATGACATGTCTTTAGCCTTCTTATCAAGCGGATGTGTTCTTTTGGGAATAAAGACCGCACTAATCAATGCATATTTCTTGTATGGAACATCTGACCACACCAATTCATCGCCTATGAAAAATGGCATAGTAAATATAACAATATAAGGAAGGTTCTGATCCTGGGGGTTATGTGATACGTGCTCTTTAAATTTATTTGTTGCAATGGAAAAATAGTCATCTATGGCTGTGGAAGGATCAAACCTAAATGCCCCGGTTGATAATGTTTCAAGAATAGTCCCTTTCTTAAAACCTACCTTCACCTCAACTAATACCCGGAGCTTCTTTTTACTAACTTTGTAATCTGGGGATTTATATCTATTGTGGATATCCAACTTCACCACTCCAAACCCATCCTTCTTGAATCTTTTTTTTACATAAGCTTCTTCTTTGGTTTGATTATTTTTCATAGATTATTTGCTAAGTTTATATGAGCTAAAATGTCAGGTCAAGTAAAGTTCTCCTGTTTAGATATTAGGCTATGTCAGGTTCTTGCAGAATAAAAACGGCAGGTTTTCGCAAGTATTCAGAGATCAGGTTTTATAAGGTTTTCCACGGCTGTCATTCCCCTAATACCTTGGTATGAGGGTTACCTTTTCCGCTATTAGGTCTAACCCAAGCATATTCAATTCTGGCTTCATCTCTATATGAATTCCTGTCTGCATCCCCGCTACTCTTAATACGGTTCATATTAGAAATGGCTTGTTGAAGTGATCCATTTCCGATCGCAATGCTTATAGCGCCTTTACTAACCTCTGCAATACTCGCGTCAACATATCTACCCTGCACAAGACCGCAATCGCATTCTCTCAAAGCACTTCTTAATTTAAATACATCCTTACAAGCTGGACACATTATTAATTTCATATACGCTGCATACTTTCTCTCCAGTACTCAAAACCTAGGTCTATAATCTTTTCTGGTAATCCCTTAGATTCGCTTTTTCTGATAAGAATTCCAACATATTTATTTTAATGCCTATTTTGCTTATCCTTTTTTATAACGAGCTCCAGTAAATTCTGATAAAGACTTATCCGATTTTAGTTTGTTTAGAAATATTTGTTTGTACAATTCAGGATTTTCTTTAACACCGATTATAATTTCATCAAATATTTTAACTGATCCATCTACATACTTGCCATTACGTAGCAAATATGAGGGTAGTAAAAAAAGAATTTTATTCAATTGCTCATCAATTTTCTTATCAATGGTTTTTATATATATTTTTTTTCTTTGGTTATTTAATGCTTCCGTTAGGGGGTCATCTAAGTCAAAGTCGGATACGATGAAGTAATCACTTTCTAAGTTGTTTTCTTGTGATATTTCTATAAAAGAGAATTTTGGAAACTTAAAAAACAAATCTCTTCCGGCTAAATCCCAAAATCCATATGTATCAGGTATAAAGTAGGCACTTGTATCAGTTGTTTTCATAAACCTTTATCGTGTAGGCAAAACTTGTATTGTTCTTGCGTAGCGCCTATCCAATAATCTTTTGTGGGAATTTCTTCTTGCTTCTTAATATACTTTCTAATTATTTTATTATTATCTTCCACGCAAGATTGATAATATACTGCACCACGTCTAACTTGCAAAAGGAATTCAAAGCTTATACTTGACGATGGCGTAACAGGAGCTGGGGAGCTTCCGCAATCCTTAATCATTCCTTTATCCTCTAATTCTTTTTTTGAAAGCGCAGGATGGAATGGTATTACATTAGTCTGTTTCTTCACCCAAGAGCAGTCATGTCTTATTTTGGTTGGTCTTATTTGATACCAATAGAATGCTATCGTAATTACGACTGTTATTAGCAATGCAATCTTGAGTGAGCTTGATGTGAGAATATTTTTCATTGAATTCAATTGCCTTTTTGAGCCTCCATGTACCCACTAGCCTATGTCCTATATTTGCGTGTCCTTAGGTATTAAATGACACTTGTTAAGTGTTTTAAAATTAAAAATAATACAAACGTAATTACTAGACTATACCATTGAATTAATTCATCTTTATCTTTATTCCTTTCGTATCGGGTATATTGATTAACAGCATTTACAAAAAACGCTACAAAAATAAAATTATCCGGTACAAAACTCTGAATTCCAATAAGTATGGTTACTACTGCTTCCGCTATTCCATGTAGTAAGCCCCAGAGGAAATTCATCCTCTCATTCTTAAAAATTAAAGGTTTAACTAGCAATCCTACTGGAATAGCAACAAATGACACTAAAAAAGAAACAAAAATAAGCGTAAAGATCGCCCAACCAATTGGTAAGAATAAAAATGGAGAAATAATTGCAACTACCCACAATATGAATGTTAGTGGATCATTTTTGCTTAGATTTTTCATACAAAAAGCTCCTCATGAGTAAGGCTTACGCCTCCATGCAAGTTTCCCTGCAAGACCTTGTCAGATTCTCACGAAGAGCTTACTTCTGACAAGGATTTCTGTCCTACCTTGAGGAGTTAGCCACAAGGGTTAGGCAATTAAATTAATTAACTGAAGGATAACAGATAAAATTACGTTTGAAAAGTACTTTGAGAAAAATCTTAAAAACTGTAAAATAGCATGGAACTATGAAAACTGAAGTTAAGCCAGCAGAAGAACTACATGCAAGATTTCTCTGGTATGTTTTAAACAAAATAAAGGCAGCACAGCTTTTATTGGAGGCTAAACAACAGTCAATATCCTATGCCTTGTTTCTATATCCTCAGAATAAAGCCTGGAATATACCGAATGCCAACACAGAACAATTTTTGTTAAATAATCTAATTGAGCTTGGAGTTATTGAGGAAACAAATGAGAATGCTCCATTTCAAATTGGAAAAGAATATGAACATGAAAATCCTACTTCAGCCGGCGTGTATTACTACCTTAAAATAAATAACGTCGCTTTTGATAAGTATTATGAAAAACAGCAAAAGTTAATAAACAAATATGATAAAGCTGACGCAAAAGGAAACCTCTTAACCTTCCATGAAAATGGTGAGATAGAATACATAGATTCAGACGGTAACGAGTATCATACAAAATTAAATAAGACTCTCAATCAATTCAAGCTTCTAAAATTTCTCGTATACAATCCCCGTCAAGTTTTCAAATTTGATGAATTGGCAAAAAATCTTAATAAAGTGAAAAGCGGCGTGGACTACCCTGATGACGAAAGACGTGTCAGGGACACAATCCAGAGTATAAAAGATAAGCTAATGTATAAAGGTGATGGTTTATTTGAATCTAGTTATGGTTTCGGACTAAGTTGCGATGTATTGATAAAAAAATAGTATTTTCCTCAAACTTCCTCAAACTTCTATCCTTTTACTTCTCGTAAATCCATAGTCTTTCTATATTTATCCTCACGTTTCTACTCCAGAATTTAGTAAAGGGATAAAGAAGCGTAAGGTAAACGCGACCGAAGTTCCGGAACTTGTTAGGCTTGAAACGAACTTTTCCCGAGCATAACTAACGAGAATAAATGCGCAAGACTTTTGAAACAAATGAGCGCGCCGGGTATACACACTTCTAGGGAAAGAAGGTACATAAAGGAAGGGGGGAGAAACATATGAGTAAACAAGTACACAAAAATAATAGGAAGAACACACCTTACCATGAAGAACTGCATAGAAGGATAAAAATCCGAGCAGCGACACTAGGGATAAGCTCCAGAGCCCTTCTAGAGAGCTTTATCGTGGAGGGTCTTAAAGACGAAACTATACAAAACTAATTATTGATTTTTATGAAACAAAAAACTAATATTAAAAAAGGTTTCTCACATCCTCAATTAACTTCAAGTCGCTTCCCCAAGGGAAGCATGTTAATTAACACAGAAGAATATAAAAAACATTTAACGGTAAAAGGGCTATCTCCCAAGTCAATTAAAACTTACGTCGCGCGGTTTGTTATTTTTGAGAATTGGTTAAAAACCAATAATAAGGAACTCTCCAGCCGATCCGTTGAGGATTTTATATATGAGAAAAAAAATAAAGGTTACTCAAATGCTGGAATAAACAGCTACATTCAGGCTTTAAATTATATTGCGAAATGCTACAAGTCATATGGACACAAATCAGACTTTATGGACGACATAAGCTGTCTACCCAAGAAGAAATCAGACAGAATCGCGCTCTCATTAGATGAAGCAATCAGTCTCATAAACACCCCTCTGTCATATAAAAACAGAAATGGCGTTGACTGTAGTAATTTAGATTTAATATATCTAACAATTACAGAATTTATTTTACTTACCGGGTGTCGCTATCATGAAGCCTCGTCACTAAAAATTACTCAGTTGGACATAAATCGGGGAACTGCATTTTTAACAGACACAAAAACTAGAGAACCAAGATATCTATTTTTTGACGGAATTGTAAAAGATCACTTAAAAGATCTTATAAGTGCGCGCAGCTATGAAGATTTGGTATTTGTTAATAGCAAAAATAGTGAGATTCATTCAGGTGACTTTTGGAATAATTTAAAGCAAAGAGCAAAAAAAGCAGGGATAACCAAGAAAATGCACCCACATTTATTGCGCCATACATATGCAACCTTGTATTACAAGAAAACCCATGATATTCATATGGTTTCCAAATTATTAGGTCATAAAGATATTAAGACCACAAGTGACACTTACGTGCATACAGATTTTGAAGAAATTCAAAGAGCTAGCAAGCTTCATCCTTTGATGTCGCGATATCTTCCTATTGAAGATGTATTGCAAGACTATAAATCTACATTTGATAATCTGGGAGCGAAAGACGATATTAGATTGGATTACAGAGCGGATCTGATGGGCAAAGAACTTATCATACGAGTTAAAGCAATAGAGGCATAGATTTCTCCATGCCTCTTTTAACTTCAAGCACTTCCCTACTGGTTTCTCACATCATTAAAAAAGCACCCTGCTAGGTGCCTTAGCGAAATTACGAAGCTAAATCTTTAATTCTTTTGCCTGAGAAATGCGGGAATGTCCCAGACAGAACTAGTTCTTAGCTTTAATTCTTACTAAAAACACCTAAGGAGAATATAGCTTGTTTAAGATAGGAGGTCAAGAGGCACAGAGTTCTTGTGATATGGGCAATTAAGAAAATATAAGCTAAAATAACGGTAAGAGGTTTTGATATGACACAACAAAAGCGACTAGGGATAGTACTAGGCTTAAATCTTATAATGATTGCTGGCTTGGTGATAGTTGGATTAGCGTCTCATTCACTTGGTGTATTAGCTGCTGGAGGAGACTTTGCAGTTGATTCTACAGCCATAATGTTGGGCATCATAGCGATTCAGATTAGTAAACACCCACACGGACACCCTAAAGCCACAACATACGTGGCGTTTATCAATGCTCTTGTGCTGCTGGTTGTTACAGCAGTAGTTATATTTGAAGGCATACATCGTTTGACCAGTCATACACCGCAAGTGGAAGGCTTGTCTGTTCTTATAATAAGTGTTATTGCTACTCTATTCATGGCAGCAAGTGCTTTTATTTTAGGTAGAGATGCCGCTAAAGAAGACCTGCATATGCGTTCAGTTATGCTAGACACGATTTCAGATGGGGTGG
>JBBSBU010000024.1:0-6564 GCA_038250975.1 Minisyncoccia bacterium | reverse complement strand
TGTTAGGAGCCAAAACCATAGCTTTATCATATGAAGCGACAGCGCTCTCATAACTATTCTCAACTGTCAATGTTTGTAATGATGCGTAAATATTACCAAGATTTACATAGTTTAAATACTGTTTAGGATTCTGGCTTACCGCTGAAGTTGCAGCATTTTGAGCTAATGTAATCAACTGTTGAAGATTTGCTTTCAAAGTATCGCTCGATATATTCTTGTCGTTTACAAGAACTCCTATTTCAGCAATATAAACCTGAGATAATGTTCGATAATAAATATCATTCTTATCTAGAGAAATCGCATTTGATAACATCTTCTCAGAACGAATAAGAGACTCCATGGAATTATTTGCATTCAATCCTTTAGAGAAGTAGATGACTGAAGTGAATTTCTCAACATATAGATAAGTAACAGATAAGGTTGCTATCATTAAAACCATTAATGATAAAATCGCAAAAAAACTATTCCTTGGGTCATTTAAGAATGAGTATTCTTTTGACTCTATTACTTGTCTGTAAACTAAAATTCCAATCAATACACCAGATGATGTAAATGCTAACATTAACATTATTATGTTTGGCGTATAGATAATAAACGTAATCCATGAATACAAAGACACCATGAATGCAGTTAATATAAAGTAGTTTGACAATGGATCTTTAAGCGCAACACGAAGAGATTGTATCCCTCTCATGAAGAAAATTATAAAGAAAGCGATCCATGAAAATAGACCCAATATTCCAGTCGTCACTATAAAGGTAGTAAAAGTACTATAACCTTCCGTGAAATCACTATTCCAGAAAACAGTTTGAGCTATATCCTTAGGTTGCCACAATGCCCAATCAAGAGCAAAAGTGCTTGGGCCTGTTCCAAAGAATGGATTGTGTTTTATGGATTTCCATGCGATTTGAGAAGTAGTGACAATAGATGGACGAACTTCAGGTGTTGAAACATTAATATACTTTGAGATTAAACCACCAAGTGAATTGCTCCCAACTAAGAAAGACAAGCAAAAAAAGACAACAATGAGAGATATAAATGGAAATCTTTTCTTTTCACCACCTCCATGAACAATATGAATACCGGCATGCTGTATAGAAACACTGTAAACAAAAATAATGATTGAAAAAATACCAACTAACAACCAAACTAATGGGATGTTAATTATAACTAAAAAGGAAAGGCCTGTGATCAATAAGAAATATTGAACAAAAAGATAAAATCCTTTTGTTTTCAAGAATTCAAGAGTATACAGAGATAAAAGAATTATAAGACCAAACAATACAGCAAAATTATTCCAGCTACCAACCAGGTTACCAGATGACACACCTTGCATAAAGTTAGATGCAAAAACATTTAAAGATGGAATATTTAATTTTAGGAGAATAAAATACAGAAGTTCAAAGACAGATAGAACTAAACCTCCCAAGAAAAGCATTCCGATAAAGTACCACAATCTCTTCTCTGTCTGAAAATACATTGAGGAGAGAAAAAATATTACATATAAGATAAGCATTGAACCAAAAGTTCCCATCTCAAAACCACTACCAAAGAGTGATATATAAAGAGATGAAGAGAAGAAAGACGCAACTAAGAACACAAGCGGTATGATTCCAGCAAAAAGGATTAATCTATCTTTTGGAAATACAAATTTGCCTTCACCAAGTCTGGCTATCAACCAGAAGAAAACTGAAAGTGTTGTCCCTACAGAAAGAAGGAAACCTTTACTTGCCTCAAGGGTCACAGGGACATAAGGGATAAAGAAAAACAAAGACAAAAACAATGTAACTAATAATGTAACAAATGATAATTTGTTGAAAAATTCAATTCTTTTTGATTCCATATTTTTTATAATAATTACTAATAAAGTTATTATACTTAATAATAACGAATAATACTAGACTACGATATTCACAATCCTACCCTTCACATACACGATACGCTTAACTTCTACATTAAGGACCCAAGGAAGAATACTAAGATTACAAAGTGCTATTTTCTTCACTTCTTCCTCTGACGTTTCGACACCTACAACTATTTCTCCTCGAACCTTACCGTTTACTTGAATAATAATTTTAACCTCATCATCTATGACTTTCATTTTATCCCACTTTGGCCAAGAACTCTTATGGATTGATTTCTTTTCCCCCAGTTTACTCCAGATCTCTTCTGTTATATGAGGAGCGAATGGAGCTAGTATCTGTAGAAACATTTTGAAATCTTTAATAGATATATTCATTGCTACTTCCATTTCATTTACAAGAATCATCATTGAAGAGATCGACGTATTAAAAGAAAAGCTTTCTATGTCTAGAGTCACCTTTTTGATAGTTTTGTGAAGAACTTTTTCTATATTGATTGAGCTTTTTTTATCTGTAATCTTTTCTTTTAATCTATAAACACGATCAATAAAACGCCTCGAACCAATTATACTTTCCGTAGACCAAGGTAAGCTTTGCTCAAATGGCCCCATAAACATTTCATACACACGTAATGTGTCTGCGCCATAATTACTGACAATATCATCAGGATTAATAACATTACCCCATCTCTTGCTCATCTTGCGCCCATCTGTAGCAAGGATCATTCCTTGATTCTTTAACTTCTTGAAGGGTTCTTGATTTTTTATATACCCCATATCATAAAGAAAATTATTCCAGAAACGAGAGTATAATAAGTGTCCAGTTGCATGCTCCTGACCACCAACATACACATCGACGTCCTTCCAGTAATCGATAGCTTTTCTTGAAGCAAATTGCTTTGAATTCAGTGGATCCATATAACGTAAGAAATACCAAGATGAACCCGCCCAGCCAGGCATAGTATTTGTTTCATAACCCTCTTTTACCCAAGATTTTACACCAGCAAGAGGTGATTCTCCTGTCCCCATAGATTCGTAAGATTTAACATTTGGCAACTCCAAAGGTAAATATTTATCCAGAAGAGGTGTTATTATACCTTTACTGTCGTGTTTTAAAGGTATAGGCTCTCCCCAGTATCTCTGGCGTGCAAAGATAGCATCACGCATTTTATATTTTACAACAGTTTTACCTAGGACAAGTTTGGTTATTTCTTTCTTAGCATCTTCCGAAGTCATACCATCAAACTTACCTGAATTAATCAATACTCCATACTCAGTAAAAGCTTTCTTTGAAATATCACCGCCAGAAACAACTTCCTTGATTTCTTGATTGTATTTAACAGCAAATAGATAATCTCTCTCATCATGTGCAGGGACGGCCATGACAGCACCTGTACCATAATTAGATAAGACATAATCTGCAACCCAAATCGGTAGCTCCTCTCCGTTTGCTGGATTTATAGCCCTAACTCCATTTAATTCCATTCCATTTTTTTCTTTATTATCCTTTGTGCGATCTTCTTCTGGTTTATTTTTTAAGCTAGAGATATACCCTTCTACTTCTTCAAAATTATGTATATATGATTTTAATTTCTGCACTAATCCATGCTCAGGAGCAAGGACAACATAAGTCGCACCGAAAATAGTATCGGCTCGTGTTGTAAATACTTTTATCTTTTCATCGGTATTTTTAATTTTAAACTCTATTTCGCTTCCTTCACTTTTGCCTATCCAGTTCCTCTGTATTTCTTTTATGTGTTCACTCCAATCAAGATTATCTAGCCCAACCAGAAGTCTGTCTGCATAAGCCGTAATACGCATAAACCACTGACGCATTAATTTCTTTTCTACTCTGTAGCAACCACGTTCGGAAATCAAATTTCCATTTTCATCATTTATAATTTCATCATTTGCAAGAACTGTACCCATTTCTTTACACCAATTCACTTCACTATATCCTTCATAAGCAAGACGATACTTCATGAGTACATCTTGCTTCTCTTTTTTAGAAAACAGCTTCCACTCTTTTGAAGTAAAAAAATTTGTCTCAGAATCACAGGCAGCATTAACTTTTAAATTACCACTCTTTTCAAAAATACTCTCAAGCTCTTTAATGGATCGGGCTTTATCTTTAGATATATCAAACCATGAATTATAAATTTGCAAGAATATCCACTGTGTCCATTTATAATATTTTGGATCTGTCGTATTTACTTTTCTAGACCAATCATAAGAGAGTCCTATTATGGAGAGTTGCCGTTCAAAAGTCTTTACATTTTCATCCACTGCTTTTCTAGGATGTATCTTATGCTGTAAAGCATATTGTTCAGCAGGAAGTCCAAAAGCATCGTAACCCATAGGGTGTAGAACATTGTAACCTTCCATTCTTTTCATACGAGCGTAGACGTCGCTACCGATATAACCACGAGGGTGACCCACATGAAGTCCCGCTCCAGATGGATAAGGAAACATATCTAAAACATACATTTTCTTAGTTTTTGTATTATTTAATGTTTTGTAAGTTTCATTCTTTCCCCACTCACCATGCCACTTCTTTTCTATTTTCTTATGATCATAATTTTTCATTTATTTTCTATTCCTATTTATTAAATTTCTTTATTGCCAACCATATGAGTAATCCAAGTGCTAATGCAAGAATCACAACCTTGGCTAAGTTATCTGCTTGGGACCAGTAACGCATCGAAGCAACTATGAGCGATATTACTCCACCCCAAGCAAAAGAAATTGATAATACCGACATAGCAATGAAGCCGGCTGAAGCCAAAGATACAACTCCAAGGATTATAAGTGTTATAAATACTTTCTTTTCATATATCTTTCGAGCAGAATCATAATTCATCTGCTTTGTATAGTTTTCATTACAATAACCTTGTATCTCTGTTTTTCCTTTTTCAACAGGAGTAGCATTTTCACTCCATTGACCACCAACAGAGACACACTTGTCTTTAGTTGTTATCATTTCTTGAACTTGTGATGGTTTTATAAAGTTATCAAACACAGGCTCTTTGTAAATAAGAGAAACAGCATAATTAAAGAATAAATTCATAACAATAATAATAGCTACAATAATAGACACCTTCACAAAATTCGTTGACTTTTGATTATTTATATTTGTTTCCATAGAATTGTATTATACCAGAAAAATGGTGTATAATGAAACTCGTTATGATTCATCGTTTTAAAAAAAGATCTCTAGATTCTATTGAAAAAGTGGCAATAAGGGCCACTCGTCTTATTGGCTCAACTGAGTCGATTCTAATACACACAGTACTTTTCATTGTATCCTTTATGCTTTATTTTTGGGACATATCATTCTCTACTATTCTTCTGGTTGTAACTACGATAGTATCACTTGAAGCAATATATCTTTCAATATTTATTCAAATGAGTGTAAATAGACAAGACCAGAAACTTGATACAGTTGCTGAGGATGTTGATGAAATTCAAAAGGATGTTGATGAGATTCAAAAGGATGTTGATGAGATTCAAAAGGATGTTGATGAGATTCAAGAAGACGTGGAAGATATTCAAGAAGAAGATGAGGAATATGAAAAAGAAGAGAAAGAAGAAGAAGAAATCCTTGCTAAGGTAGAAAATACACTCGGTAAGCTTATCGAAGAAATCATTGAATTAAAAAAGCAACAAACTACAGTAAATAAAATAGTAAAAGCCAAAAAAGAAACTAATAAAAAGAGTAGTAAGTAGCTAATATCAGGAAGTCCAACTTCCGAATGTTTAAGCCCTCAGTACTATAAATTTGCCATTCTCATATTTTACAAGTTTCGAAGGTAACACATCTCTCCTTCCTGTGTTTATATATAAGTCTGGCCCTAAGTCCGACTTATGTCTAAAATAGCCCTTAGCTTCTTGTATAGTTTTTGCAGGTATCTCTCCTTCTTTATTTGCACTTGGGGCAACGATAGGCCCTACTTTATTTATAAGTTCAAAAAGATTTTTATTCTTTTCTCCAATCATACGGAATGCTATAGAATCAGTACCTCTGTGTATATATTCAAATTTCTTAAGAGGACAAGGCAGAATAATACTTACTTTACCGGGCCAAAATTTTTCTAAAATTTTGGCCCCATTCTCCCCTATCTTTACCCCAAATTTTTCTAAATCTTTATAAGAAGTGATCAGTACAATAAAAGGTTTATCCTCATTACGCCCTTTTAAAATATATATTTTCTTAACTGCAGACTTTGAAAAAGCACTTCCAACTATTCCATATAAAGTATCTGTAGGAAGTACTACTACTCCATCATTTTTTAAAATCTCTTTTGCTTTGAGCCAATCTTTTTGCATTTTTTAATCTTAGAAACCTAAAGGTTTTAAATCTTGAACTCAATTTACCCTTCGATAAATCTCAGGATCTCCGAATTTAAAATTACTAAATTTTAAATTCTACGACATCTCCGTCTTTTACAAGGTACTCCTTACCTTCAGTTCTAACCTTCCCTTTTAATCTAGCTTCTCCATAAGAACCAGAATCCAATAGGTCTTTCCAAAATACAACTTCAGCTCTGATGAATTTATCTTTAAAGTCTGTGTGTATTGCCATCCCTGCAACTGGAGCAGTGGAACCATGCTTTATAGTCCAAGCTCTACTTTCATCTTCCCCTGTTGTAAAATAAGTATCAAGCCCGAGTAATTTATATCCTTCTTTAATCAAAGAGTTTATC
>JBBSBU010000023.1:0-6688 GCA_038250975.1 Minisyncoccia bacterium | reverse complement strand
TCATTGAATACTTTTTATCTAACAGAATGGAGATTTCACTTCGTTCTGTCTTTTTTATCTTTTTTGCCTTTCTCATTTAAATACTTTAACAGAAGTGTCCTAATTCATTAAGGAATTAACAAGGGTTAAGTTCTTTTGGTTTGGGTCGACTTTCTGTTTTGGATAGTAATGATAATTCAAGTATTAAATTAGAAAACACAAAACAGGGTATTGTCAAAGAGGAGATAGGGAAGGGTATAAAGATAGAAAGTACTATAGAAGAAAGAGTTCCTTCTTTGAAAGAAAAAATGTATGTTGCTTCAAAAAATGGTAAACTATACTATACTGCTAATTGCTCTGGAGCAAAAAGGATATCACCGAAGAATGAAGTTTGGTTCGCAAGTAGAGAAGACGCAGAGAAGTCTGGATATGCATTATCATCATCATGTAAATAAAAAAGTAGGGATGAAAATTTTAAATCAAATAATTATAGTAATAATATTTATTGGCTTGGTGTATGTCGTGAAGACAGATTACAAGTCTGTCCCTTCACGTATTTTGTCTTATTTAGAAAGTGAAATAAGTAAAGTGCCACTTAGCGATATTAGGATGGGAGATAGTGATCACTCTGTAGATATGGATAAAGATAGGCTTACATCAGTAGAGACTCCGGGTGCATTAGTTGTATCTGATAGCTATCTGACAAGAGACACAAAGAATATAAATTTGACCATAAAAGGTGTCATAGATATAACAAATAAACAAAGAAGTTTGAATGGTAATCTACTCGCTTTGAAAGAAAATTATAAGCTTGATTTTTCTGCTGAGAAAAAGCTACAAGATATGTTTGTAAAGGGGTACTTTGATCACGTTTCTCCTGATGGTGTAGGTGTTGGAGACTTGGGTAGTCAGGTCTCATATGAATATATAATAATCGGTGAGAATCTTGCTTTGGGTAATTTTAAAGATAATCAATCTCTTGTAGACGCTTGGATGGCCAGTGAAGGTCATAGGGCTAATATTTTAAATAAAAGATACACAGACATAGGTGTAGCTGTCGGTAAGGGTAGTTACCAAGGTAAAGTCATTTGGATGGCTGTACAACACTTCGGCTTACCAAAGAGTGCCTGTCCATCTATAGATGAAGTCTTAAAAGGCATCATAGCGATAGATCAGAAAACCATAAAGACGATAGAAGAGGATTTGACTAGGAAGAAGGCTAAGGTAGATAGTGGAGCCGTAAGTAATGGGATGACTACGAGTGAACAAATAAATGAATACAACAGTTTAGTAAATGATTACAATAAATTAATAATAAATATTAAACAGAAAATAAATACATACAATGAACAGGTTAGAAGTTTTAATCACTGTATAGGAGAAGTAGATTAAAATAAATTTACAAACATAATACAAACATAAAAATAAAGGGCACATAAGGGTCCTTTTATTGTAAGGGGGATTTCATATGGTAATGTCGTACAATATATCTTTTACGACATTAGATATATAATTAGTACAGGGAGAGCCTTCTCCCTGTACCGAATTCCCTTTAATGGCTAAGCAACTGCTAGGCCAAGTCTTTTTTGTTTCTTTTCGAATCTTTTTAAGTCCGCTTCTTTTCGAAGCATTTCGATTCTGTTTTTTTCTTTTTCTTTTTCTTTTTTCTTCTCCAGTCTTTGTTCTGCTTTACGAATTTTAACACCTGGAGTGTTGCAATTTTTTTTGCTTAATTTTGAAAAACCCATAAGATAAAATTTAAAAGTTAGACATTGAAAACATATTTAAAAGTATATTACTCCTTTTATTTTTATATTGCAATGTTTAGCCAACGAATGTCAAAGCGACACCTTTCTCGCTTGCACGGCCTGTACGGCCAATACGATGGATGTATGTATCGTAAGTTTGAGGTATTTCGTAGTTTATGACATGTGTGACCATAGGTATATCGAGTCCACGAGCTGCTACGTCTGTGGCAACTAGTATATTTATCTCATCTTTGCGGAACTTGGTTAGTGTACGTTGACGATCATTCTGGCGTTTATCCCCGTGGATACTCCCCGCTTTAAATCCTCTTTTTATTAATTCTACAGAAAGCTTCTCTACTGAGTGCTTCATTTCTGAGAAAATTAATACTTTTTTAAATTCATCATCTTTACCTAGTAGGTCGCAAAGTGTGTCCATTTTGTCGCTACCACGTGCTACTCTTATGACGTCTTGTTCTACATTCTTTGAAGTCTCGCGTGTCTTCACCATAACTTTTACTGGGTTACTAGCAAAGCGTTCGATAAGCTTCTCTATAGGCTTAGGAAGTGTCGCTGAGAAGAAGAAACCTTGTCTGTCTTCTGGAGTTTTTTCAAGAAGGAATGTTATGTCATTTATAAATCCCATATCAAGCATTCTGTCGGCTTCATCTAGAACTATTGAGCGAGTCCCTGAAAGTTCTACTTCTCCACGCTTTACCAAGTCTAGGAGTCTTCCTGGAGTGCCTATTACGACGTTACATTCTCTTCTTAGACTTCTTATTTGATTTGAAATAGGAGCACCTCCGACACAAACAACACCAAATATTCTCATACCTTTTGCTAGTTCATTAAACTCAGATTCTATCTGTATTGCAAGTTCACGAGTTGGAGCGATTATGATTGCTGTCTCCTTTTTGTCTAGAATTATTTTATTTATTATAGGGATCAAGAATGCTGCAGTCTTACCAGTACCAGTGTCTGCTATACCCAAAATATCTCTTCCTTCTAGTGCATGAGATATAGACTTATCTTGTATTGGACTTGGGTAAATGTAGTTCTTGTTTGCTATGGCAAGTTTAAGCTTTGCTTCGATTTTAAAGTCACCGAAAGTGTGGGTTGGTAAGTATATTTCTTCTTTTTCTATGACGGTTGCTTTACTTACGAATCTAGAAACATCTATCCTTTCATAAGAAGATTTTCTTTTATTCCTACCACCACCACCACTGTGTCTGTTTCCTCCGAATGAAGGCCTCGCGCTTCTTGAAGCAAAAGAAGAACCTCCTCTTGTGCTACCAGAAGATTTATTACTACCAGCAGAATTCCTACTGCCAGCAGTTCGGTGAGTATTGCCACCTGAATAATTAGGGGCTCTTCCTGAGCCTCTTTGTTTTGTATTTGTATACATATTTATTTAATTGCGTGTTTCAAAATTAAAATTGAAACACTCATACACACAAAGGAGTCTCTCAATATTTTTTTATAGTATCACTTCCCTACTCTTTTGTCAAGGATTATAAAAACACCATTTATAAATGGTGTTTTTATAATTCTTTAAAATATTAAAGTGTGCTTAAATCAGCATCTATAGAGTTTAGATCAGCATTAATACCTGAATCTACACTTATAGTGTCGACTTCACTGCTTGTAGAGTCAGAGTTATCACTCACCTGCTCTTGATTTGTAATGATTGGAGCTTCAACTTTGTTGTTCTTATTGTTGGTCCACATAACAGACAAAACAATAATTACCGCTATAACTATGATTGTGTAAAGTATTTTTTTCATAAAATATTTTTAATTAAATATTAATCCGTTTCTACTTTAGTACTACTCTCTACTTCGACCGTTTTTTCTTCCTGTTGGTTATCTTTATCTAGTGTTCCTCCTGTGGTAACTTTTGATGTATGGTCAAGCGTCACTGAAGCGTTCTTGGTTGCACTGTGAGCTACTAAGACTTTCTCATGAAGGTTTTGTATATCTTTTAGGAAACCATCTTTCATTGTCGTCATTGTTTCTTTAATTAGGGATTCTGTTGTTATTTTTGTTGTATAAACTTTACCCGATTGTTCTACTAAAGCTTGCTTGGCTACTTCGATTGCAGTCTTTGCTTTTGCTATAGCATCGGTAGTTACACTCACATCTATCCCCTTCGTTTTGTATTCTTCAGACCTTGCTTCGATTCGAAATAGCACATTTTCTAGCTTATTAATTGAGTCACTTAGGTTCTCTACTGCTTTTGTGTTTAAATCTTGGATTTTTATAGCGATGCTCTCTACTGTTTTTTGCTTTCTTTCATCTTTTATTTTAATAAGACTTGCTTTGAATTCCGCCTTTGCTGTTTCAAGTCTTGTTTTCACTTCTCCTTTCTTTTGATTGATTAGATTTTGAAATCCATCTTTTCTGTCTTGGATCAGATTCTTCATTTCCTCTTTCTTTTGATCTGTAATGTTTTTTAGATTTTCTTGTATTTTATTCTTTATATCCTCTTTTTTTTGCCCGATTATGTTCTTAAAATCTTCTTGTTTGTTTTGGATCGTATTCTTTACTTCTTCGCGGTTTGTTTTCACTTCTTGCTTGTGCTCTACTCTCACATCCATAAGTGAATCACTTTTCTCTGCCACAGCTTCCGTGCTTACTTGTTCTGCATTTACAAATGAAGTTGCAACTAGAAAAGCTACAAATATCGTTAACATCAATTTTATTTTATTCTTCATATATTGTTTTATTTTATTAGTAATGTATATATTATAAACTCTTTATTCTTGGTTTGCTAGTTAATTATAATACCAATCTAAAACCCCTTGTATAACAAGGGGTTTTAGATTGGTATTACTTAATGACACTATTTACTGCTTTCCCATCTTCAAGCACTGATATTATATTTTGAGCAGCAATCAGAGACATCATATTGCGGGCTGTTTCTCTTGCAGATGCAATATGTGGAGTTAAGATTACGTTTGGAAGCTTGTTTAATCCTTTTGCCAACTTCGGCTCAAATTCAAATACATCTAATGCTGCTCCACGTATCTGATTATTCTTTAAAGCTTTCACTAAAGCATTCTCGTCTATTACTGGACCTCTTGATGTATTTACAATAAAAGCAGTTGGCTTCATTGTAGATAATTTCTCTTTGCATATAAGATGAGTTGTACTTGGAAGTAGCGGACAGTGTAGAGATACAATGTCTGCGGATTTTATAAGATCAGCTAGCTCAACTTTTACAGCACCGGTTTCTTCTTCTAGTTTTTTATTCTCTACTACATCACTATAAATGATACTTGATCCAAAACCTTTAGATAGAATCTTTGCTACCTGAGACCCGATAGCTCCACCTCCTACAAGACCGATAACTTTACCTTTCATGTCCGTACCAACAAGCAGTGAAGGATCCCAGCCTTTATACTTGCCACTTCTCATGTATCTGTCTCCCTCAGAAAGGCGTGTTGTAAGGGCAAGCATAAGAGCGACAGTGTGCTCGGCTACAGCCGTATCTGAAGTCCCAGGAGTGTTTGAAGCTTCTACACCTCTTTTCTTAAATTCTTCTAGGTCAAGATTGTTATACCCAACCGAATAGTTTGCAAATATTTTAGATGTGGGACAAGAGTCTAATACTTCCTTGTCTATAACGTCAGTCAGGAAAGATATGACTCCGTCATAAGGCTTACTTCGAAGTTTCTTCATGAGTCTTTTTTTACTTGGAGGTATTTTACTTGTCTCCATATCGTACTCAACCCCTTTTTCTCTTAAAAGTTTTAATCCAGATTCTGGTATTTCTCTTGTTATATATATATGCTTGCTCATAGTGATTTTAAGTTTAATTAAATAATATCTATATCTTTTCTGTGCTTTTCTGAAGCGATAGCAATCCTCTCCATCATAGAAACGGCTTCGATTGGATGCTTACCAGAAGCTGATTCTTCTGAAAGCATAACTCCATCTGCTCCATCGATAATAGCATACGCAACATCTGAAACTTCAGCTCTAGTTGGACTTAAGCTTTCCGCCATCGAAAGCATCATTTGTGTAGCAACGATAACCATCTTACCTCGGGCATTCGACTTCTCTATTATTTTATGTTGGACGAATGGTATCTCTTCAAGAGGAAATTCATTCCCCAGGTCTCCTCGAGCAACCATGACTCCATCTGCGACGTCTAGAATCTCATCAATATTTTCAAATGCAACTTTACGCTCTATTTTTGCAATTATTTTCTGGTTACCACCACCTTCTTTTATAAGATTTCGAAGTTCTATTATATCATTAGCATTTCCGACAAATGATAAGGCAACGTAGTCAACCCCTTGCTCTATACCAAAGGATAAGTCACTCTTATCTTTATCTGTGATCACTTCCCCATTCTTTTCTCCTCCGAAGTGGTGCTCTTTACCTGTTTGCTCTCTTGGTCCTGATAAGTCTTGCATTATCTCTATTTTAGAATTGCATTCTTTGGCCGCTTCTCTAATATTTTTAATTACTTCTTCGTGGCCACTATGTGTATCCCAAGAAAAATTTAGACGTGCGATGTCTAAATGGTGTTTAATAAGCTCGACGATTACATCTTTGTCTTTAGATGATGGACCTATCGTTGCTACTATTTTTGTTTTTGATTCCATATGAGTCCATTATACATCAGTTTTTTGTTTTTTGGAAATGAAGATACCTTTTATTTATCAAGTTTTAGAGCTCTTGTCGCTTTTCCTTAAAAATAATATAATTAGCTTATGGAAGATGAAGAAATAGAAAAAAAAGAGCCCAAAACTGAAGATTCTCACTGTCCTCGCTGTGGACTACGTTCTTATGATGATATTTGTCAGAGTTGTGGCACTCCCATCATAGACAAGAAAGACGACGAGGAAGAAGAGTACGACTGGAGAGAACATAAAAGGTAAACCGATCGGTTTACCTTTTATGTTCTCTCCAGTCGTACTCTTCTTCCTCGTCGTCTTTCTTGTCTATGATGGGAGT
>JBBSBU010000022.1:0-6752 GCA_038250975.1 Minisyncoccia bacterium | reverse complement strand
CTTTCTCCAGACTCACCATCATTACTTGTATCTACGGCATATCCTTCTTCTTCCAGCATTTGCTTGGTGTATCTAGCTAATTTTTCATTGTCTTCAATAATTAATATTCTCATAATCTACTTTTATTGATATATTCATGATATATTCATGTTTATAGAGTATTATATATTTCATGATAGAAGAATTTGAATATAATGGCAAGGCAATGGGCACCGAGTATTCTATTGCTATTGTTTGTGAAGAGGCCTTTTTTGTAGACAAAGTATTTGAAATGGCAAAACGTGATATAGAAGAATATGAAGCACGTTTTTCAAGGTTCTTATCGAGTAGTGAATTATCTAGGTTGAATGAAAAAAAAGATATGGCTGTTTCAGAGATATTTCTAGAAGTAACATTAAAAGCTTATCAATTATTTGTAAAAACTAAAGGAATTTTTAACCCTCTTGTTTCGGTTTCCAGATTAGGCTACAGCAAAAACTTTGATGAAATAAAAGATGGTAATGCTTCTTTTGATAAAGACGGCTATTATGATATAGATTTTTCAACAGTAAAAATAGATAAGAAGAATTCTCACATACGTTTGAATCCTGGTCAGAATCTGGACTACGGAGGTTTTTTGAAAGGTTACTTATCTCAATTAATTGCAGAAAAAATAAAATCATACTCATCTGATATAAAAGGAGTTATTGTTAATATTGGTGGAGATATACACACTAAGGGTTTGGATAAGAATGGTAATAGGTTTGTTTTTAATATTTTTAACCCAATTTTAAAAGATGGAGATATTATGGTAACTTTATTTAACCAGAGTTTGGCAACCAGTGGTATATATAAAAGATCTTGGTTATCTTTTAATAAGAAGATTCATCACATACTTGATATTACAGGTAAAAACAACCCAGATAGTGATATAATATCTGCAAGTATAATATGTGAAGATGGGGCAATGTCAGAAGCTTATACAAAAGTTTTTCTTTCTGTTGAAGTAATTAAAGCGATGAACATATTAGAGGAAAGAGACATCTTGTTTGTTGTTATTAAAAATAACGGACAAGTGATAAAAAATACTTTATGAGAATATATTTAAAAATAATAAAATACATACAAGAAATACTTTTAGTTATATCTATTGGGGCTATGATGTTCTTACCGCTAATGATTACTTTTCGCCCAGATATTATAACAAATAACATTGTTACAAATTTATATCTTGTTGCACACATTTTTCTTTTCTTTGTGATGATCATACGTCCATTAGCTGATATCTTTATAAATACGAAGTGGATAAGACCGCTTGTGATACTAAGAAAGGGCACAGGTGTTGTGTCTGCCTCTATTGTAGTCTCTTTTATTCTTGCTAAATTAATGATGGATCCAACTGGATATTTAGGTAGTCTCATGACGCTTAATTATTGGTCAATGGTAAATTATGCAGTACTGGCTCACTTAGCAGACTTGTCAGCATTAGTTTTGATTATTACTTCGAATAATCTATCTAAAATAATTTTAGGAGATAATTGGAAGAAGATACAGCAACTATCGTATGTGTATTTTTATGGAAGTGTACTTTACGTATATCTTTCTTATGGAAGATTATATCTATTATTAGCCCTTATTATCGTAACTCTCTTAACCTTTATTTCTTTTTTAATTAAAAGACAAAGATTGTCACAAAATTTATTAATACAAAAAACTATATGAATATAAAAAAAGTTACAGGGCAAATAACCAAAGTGGTAGATTTATCTAAAACAACCAAAGAAGTTTATGTGAAATTATCTGAGCCTGTAGAATTCTTGCCTGGTGGATTCTTTAATGTATTTTTAGATATAAATGGTGAAGTAGTAAGAAAAGCTTTTTCGATATCATCATCGGTGAATGATAATGAATTAATAACTTTTACAATAAGGCTCTCACCACAAGGAACTCTAACTCCGTATCTATGGAGTCATGATATTTTAGGTACTAGAATTGAGCTCATGGGGCCATTGGGGTTAAATACTGTTGATAAAATGCATCATGAAAAGATATATCTTTTTGCTTTTGGTGTGGGAGTAGGAGTTGTCAAATCAATTGCTGATTATTTTTCGAATATTAAGAAAGTAAAAAGTCTTACAGTAATAACAGGCAGTAGATCTGAAGAAGAAATTCTTTACAAGGAATACTTTGCTAGTCTAGCGGAAAATTCCGAAAATATATCTATATTAAATGTTGTTTCAAATCGAGAGGAAGGCTCAACTGTTCCTAAGGGCTATATACAAGATTATATAGATAACTTTGATTTCAATGAGTCAGATGTTTATGTTTGTGGGCAAGAAAAAGCTTGTAGTGACCTAGTCGCAAAGGTGAGTTTTATGAATCCTAAAGACTGCTCATTTTTTATAGAAAGTTTTCATTAAAATAAGCATATTAGTTATCATAATTATTATTTGGTATAATAATTACATATCAATAACTTTTAAATTTTTATGATACAAATAATTTTAGTCGCTATATTTTTACTTGTGGTTACAAGTATTAGGCAAATAAATCAATACGAAAAGGGAGTCAGATTTACTCTTGGTAAATTCAGCTCGATAATGGAGCCAGGTTGGAGAATCGTATGGCCTATTATCCAAAGTTATGAAAAAGTTGATGTTCGAGTTAAAGCAGTTGATGTTCCAGACCAGAATGCTATTACTCGTGATAATGTTACTGTGAAAGTTAACGCTGTTATTTACTATAAAGTTAGTGATGCAGATAAGGCTATCATAGAAGTCGAAAATTTTAGGTATGCTATATCTCAGTATGCACAGACAACAATGAGAAACATTGTGGGAGAGGTGACTCTAGATGAGCTTCTTTCAAGTCGAGATAAAATTGCTGACAGAATAAGAGAAATTGTTGACAAAGAAACTGATGCTTGGGGTTTGAAAGTTCAAAATGTTGAGCTTAAAGATGTAAGTCTTCCTCCAGATATGGAGAGAACTATCGGTAAGCAAGCTGAGGCTGAAAGAGAGAAGAGGGCTGTGATTATAAATTCAGAAGGAGAGCTTGCAGCTTCTGAGAATATATCAAAAGCGGCAGAAATGCTTTCAAAGACTCCTGGAGCTCTACATCTAAGGACGTTGCAGTCTATAAACGATATGTCCTCTGATCAAAGTAATACTATTGTTTATATGGTTCCTGTTGAAGCCCTAAGAGCACTTGAGGGGATAGCATCACTTTCAAATAAATAATTAGTCATTCTAAAAGGCACTCAATAGAGTGTCTTTTAGAATGTAGCTAGTTAATCTCTATGTCCACATATATTATCTCTGGGAAATTTTCTCTAATCTTTTTTTCTATTTCATCTATATGGCTCCCGACAAGTCTTGGTATACGGTCTGTTGTTTTAAACATCAGCTTTGTAAATTCTCTAAAGTCATCCTTGATATTATCGAACTCTTCTTTTAAGTCTCCAGCTTCATAAATCTCTTCGTAAAGAGGGGATCCATTCCACTCGACTGTTGTGTATATTCTGTACTTATTAATATCAATAGCGACAGATTTGAACTCAGTTATGTTTTCAATACAAGGGTCTTTCAACATCAAATCCATAACGTCCTCTGTCTTTTTCTCGCTAAGTGATTTCCCTATTATATACTGATGGTTCTTTACTATTAGTATTATTGCTAGTATTCCTAATATTAATCCGACTATTATACCTCCTATACCGTCATAAATATTGTTACCAGTAAAATTTGTTAGTAGTTGTGCAGTCATAGCTACAAAGACACCGATAACAGCCGCACTGTCTTCGTAGACCACAGCTAGTGTTACAGGATCTGCTTCAGCAAATATTTTTTTAGATAATTTTTGGTTACCTTTTAATTCTTTGAAGGCTATATAAAGAGTTGTTCCTTCTACAAAAAAAGCGATTAATAAAACTATAAATATTAAGGAGCTCGAATTGTTTAAGGTGTTTGTATTGTGATGGATTAATGATTCTATAGAATGGTAAACAGTTACCCCCGCACCAATAAACAAAATACCGCAAGCTGATATGAGTGACCAGAAGAATCTTTCTATACCGTAACCATAACCGCGTATATCATCGGCCGGTTTTTTTGATCTTTTAAGACCTACTAGTAAAAGTGACTGGTTTAGAGTGTCAGCAAAGCTGTGCACACTTTCTGCAAACATACTCGATGATCCAGATAAAATGGCCACTATCGTTTTTATTATTGTCACGAATGTATTCCCTAAGAGAGCTGCTACTACAGATATGTTACCATGGGTTTTTGAGGGCATGAGATAAATTATATCATAAAATGAGATAAATATAAGAGTATTTTCGTATTAATAGTATAATGTACATATGATAGACAAATCTTCTTGTGAAAATAAAACAGACGAAGAAATAGTTAACTTGGTATTGAAAGATCCTGACCATTTTTTGTGCTTGTCTAGAAGATACGAAGATAAGCTTTTAAGATACATATTAAGGATTTCAAGGTTTAATAAAGAAGATGCCCAAGATGTATTACAAGATGTTCTTATTAAAACATATTATAATCTGAATGGATTTAATCCTGAGCTCAAATTCTCATCTTGGATTTATCGCATAGCACACAATGAAGCAGTAAGTGCCATAAGAAAGAAAGTTGCCAGGCCAACGATTTATCTAGAAGTAGAAGATCTTGAAAGATTTGGTGATTTCTTTGATATGACGAAAGATACAGACAACTCTCTTGATAGAAAGATTATAGATGAAGTGCTATCAAAGATGGACGAAAAATACAGAGATGTTTTAATCTTACGCTTTTTAGATGAGAAAGAGTATCTGGAAATTGCCGATATTTTGAAAAAACCAGTAAGCACAATTGGAAATCTTATATTAAGAGGGAAGAAAATTTTTGAAGAAGAGTATAGCAAATTATTAATCAGTAAGAATAGTCGTGATATAAACAGTTTATTATAAAAATGGAAAAAATAAATATAAGCCAAATAGTACTAACAAGGATAAAGGATGAGGGTATTAAGCCTATCTCTCGTAATCTTTTTAGTATCAAGCGAGTTTTGTTTTGGGTTATAGTAGGACTTTCTTTTATTGTTGGAGCCTTCTCCTTTGCTCTTGTATTATCGGCTCTTTTGAATAATGATTGGGATTTATTAAATAAATTTGGATTTAATTTTATATTTAAAACACTACCTTACTTTTGGCTCATATCTTTAGCTTTATTTACAATACTAGGAGAATATTATTATAGGAAGACTTTGTTTGGACATCGACGAGGCTTTTTTGTTATTGTCGGTGTTTACTTGGTTTCTACTACCTTATTTGGATTAATATTTTATTTAGCAGGTATCGGCAATATTGTCGAAGATTCATTTTCAGAAATATCACCAGGCTACAGAAATGTCATTTTAAATCGTATGGAAGTGTGGTCACATCCAGAAGAAGGATTGCTTTCAGGTAAAGTAATATTCATCGGTGAGAATGAGATTCAAATTGTTGATCCAAAGGGCACTATTTGGATTGTAAATAGTGAAAATTATAACACTAGAGGTAAGTTTCAAATTGAAGTTGGAAGAATTATAAAAATAATGGGAGATTTAAACGAAGATAATGTATTTAAAGCAGAAGAAATTCGCCCATGGATAGGGTCTGGTGTAGGCAAAAATGTAAACAAGTAATATACCAAAAGCTTTATATCTGAGTGCCTTTTATTTTGAGATAAAACTCGATTCGATTGCGTATTATAAGTGTAGGTGATGACGATTGCTTACATTTTAAAATTAAATTAAGGTTATTTTGTAATAAATAACAAGATAACAGAATAAATTTATGAAAAATAGAAATTCATTGATAATGAGCGGGCTCCTAGCATTAACACTTGGACTGGGAGTGTCTGGTACGGCATTTGCTTATCAGGGTGATTATCTAAAGAGAGGTCAGAATTATAGTCAAGAATTTGAGAATCAAATGACAAAAGTGATGACAAGCAATGATTATCTTGGGTGGAAACTACTCGTTCAAGACAAAGTTGGTAGAGTTGATGAATTAATAAATAAGGATAATTTTCCAAAATTTGCAGAAGCATGGAGACTAGCAAAAGAGGGTAAAATCAAACAAGCAAATGCGATAAGAAATGAGCTGGGTCTTAAGGCTCCAAGAAGAGTAAAGTCACTAGACCACAAGGCAAAAGGCAAAAATCAGAATATGGGTCAACGTTTTGGTTCAGGAGCGGGGAATCGTGTTTTTAATCAATAATCTTAATTAACTTAAATAAAGGCTGAAAGGCCTTTATTTTGATGTTTACCATAATTTAAACTGGAGTGATATAATGGTATTGTTAGCATTAATAATTTTTACGGATTATAAAATAAATGAACAAAGATAAGCCGACAATTTTAATTATAATAGGTATTTCAGGTGACTTGTCAAAAAGGAAGCTTTTACCTGCGATTGGTCAGATCTCAGCAACGGGAATGATTCCCAGGCAGTTTAAGATTGTGGGAGTGACAAGACGTAATAATTTAGACATAGATAGTTTACTAGAAAATACTTCGAATAAGGAATATATAAAAGAGAGTACTTCATTCTTTGAAATGGATCTCGAGAATGAAAATGATTACTTGAAGTTAAAAAAATATTTAGAAGAGATAGAAGAAGGTTTTGGTTCTAGATCTCAGTATTTATTCTACCTATCTGTCCCACCTAAAGTTTCAAATACAATTATTGAGCTTATAGGCAAGTCTCTACTTTCAAAAGTAGAAGGTTCTAAGTT
>JBBSBU010000021.1:0-7034 GCA_038250975.1 Minisyncoccia bacterium | reverse complement strand
TCCACTAGGACGTTTACTGTAGTCTGTAATAATGATTAAATAATAACTAAAATACCCACAATTGTGGGTATTTTAGTTATACACACTTGAGGCTATTTACACGTTGACATTACTGTGGTAATCATTCATACTTAATATGAATCATATTTTATATATGTAAATTGAAAAAATAAACTAAATATAGGAGGAAAGTCATTATGAAAAAGATTATTCTTCTCATCAGTGCATTAGTGTTTATATTTATTGCATGCGATGAGCCAATAATTGCACCAGAGCCCGTGGTTCTTATGCCGAAAGTGACCCTAACTGTGTCCCCACAAGGACCAGTCTCTCCAGGTGACGTAGTCACTGTGAGTTGTCTTGCTGTTAATGCAGGTTCAACTAATAATAATATTGGTGCCCCAACTTCTACTGAGTGGTCTTTCCCTTTTAAAGTAAACGAAGCATTAACTGTTTCCGTTACTGCATTAGGAGAAAAGGGATATACAGCTTCTGATTCTAAAAAGATCGAAGTTTTGATTCCTTATGTACCGACTAGGACAGATAGTCTTTTGTCTACGACTGGGTCTGTGTCTGCTTATGATACTGTTGATAAAGATGGTAATCTTATCAGATCTATGATCTTAAACGAAGATCAAAAAACTGATAGACTTTATTATTATTCAAACGGGACAGGTAAGTCATATAATAAAGATAATGTGTTGGTCAGTTCTGGTACATGGAAATGGGTAGACGCCAATACATTTCAGGACGGAGATCGGTTCTTTCGTTATGTTCTTGTTGATAATAAATTTTATGTTTATCATCATAATAATGACGGATCTGAAAACTATCGTTACACATATATTGGTGTCAAAATATAATTTATTTTTCCATCAAATATAATACAGGGCTGAGGAGTAGAACTTCTCAGCTTTTTTTGTTGCCTGATAAGATTTTAATTCTATCGAAGTCCGACTTCGATAGAATTATTAGCGATATATATTATTGTAATAATAATAAGAAGTAAATACAATAGAAAATATAAAGGATATCCGTGTATTTTTTAGTGCACGCAAGCATGTGTACTTTCGTATTTGTACTTACAGTGTTATAATATTAGTAGCTTAACTAATCAGTATTTATTATTATCAATCATCTAATTTATTATGAAAAAAATTAAAATATTCATCGGTTTCATTGTTTTGTTTTTACTAGCAATCTCGACTCAAGTCTTAGCTGAAACAGCACCAGCGAAAACTAAACCAACTTCTAAAGATGCTATTTCAGTCAACACTGTTGTTCTTGCTACTGTAAATATACAGAATGCAAAAATAGTTTCTCAAAAGGATAATACTTTTAATATTTCATTTTCTCTTTCAAATCGTGAAGGGGTACAGAGTGGAGTAAAATACGGGATAGAGCTTATAAAAGATAATAAGTATGTTGTAGATGAGAAAATATTTATGTTATAATATTTAGAGTTTATATTATTAATTTAAACCTCATTATTATCTATGAAAAATTTATTAAAGCTTTCCTTATTAACTCTCCTTGTCTCACTTGTCAGCACTCCTATAGTCTTTGCTGTTGGTACAAATAATTCAGACTATAAGATTAAATTAGTTTCCACTATAGAAATCAGAGATGTAAAAATTATATCTCAAGAAGGTGGTAAATTTAATATAAGTTTTTCTATTTCAAATGGTAGTATCGCACAGTCAAACATGAAATACGGAGTAAGGATGGTTGGTGTTCTAGAAGATAATAAGTACACAGCTGATGAAAAGGTGTATGATGAAGTTTTGAATCTTAATATAAATACTCAATTAACAAAAAATATAGTATATGAAGCTCCTAGTTATCTGTCTGGTAATTTTAATATGGTTGTTATTGGTAAATCCGAAAGTGGTTTAACTTTGGCTACGAATTCCTTTAGTAAGGTATCACTTGAAGCTTCCTCTAAAAGTGTATTGATTAACAACGAATCATGTCATTTAAGTGTAAGAGGTGAGTCTGATAATAATGAATATGATTTAGTCCAAGGAGTAGATATTTTACCAACAGAATCACTTATTCTGAATTGTCAAATCCAAAATGATACAGAGTCAGAACAGAATTTATTGCCAGTATTTGATACTTTCCATAGATCAATCTATGGTAGTTCTGTTGAAACAGGAAATGCAAGTAATATTCCCGTGACAGTAAAGCCTGGAGAGAAGAAGTCCTTATCACTTGAAATTCCTAAGCCCTTAAAACCACAGGCTTATGACGTAGTTGTTAGTTTAGGAAATAATGAAATACTGTCAAACAGTATAACTGTCCACTACGTTCTACGCGGTCAAAGTGCTTCTATCCAGAATATAAGTCTAGATAATAACTATTACAAAAAAGGTGGTAATGCGAACGCTTTTGTTTTCTGGTCTCCTTCAGCTGACATCTTCACTAATAGCCGTATAAAAAGTGATGCTGATAATAACTATAATATTTCAATTTTGATTACTGAGAACAATAAGGCTTGCTCACCTGAATACAAAAAAGCAATCACATCAAAAGATAAAATTCTAGAAATACCATTACCTATTAATAAAAATACTTGTAAAAATCCTAAGCTATCAGTAGTTATCTCAGATAAAGATGGTCAAATTTTAGATAAAATGGATGCCCAATTCACATCTACAAACATTCCGAAAGATAATACATTATATATATACATAATAATGATTTCCTTAATTATTCTTACTATTATTTTCTACGTGAAGAATAAATCACACAATAATAAAGATAAGAGAGATAACAATATCAGTAATACAAGTATTCCGCTTAGTATTTTATTCTTTGTATTTATAATAACTGGATTTATGTTACCAAGAGCTCAAGCTAGTGCTTTAGGTTTTACTGTTTATAATGATATTCTTGATACAGATGATATGAATGTAACAGCTTCTATAAATAAGAGTATTTATACTCCAAACGATACTAGTATCATTACTACGGCAAGTATGGAAACAACTAATTGCCTTAATTCTTACTCTAATAATAATAATAAAATAGAGATATCTTTGAAGGTTCATAATGGAATTTTTAACACATCTGAAGATGAAATATCACTAATAACAGTTAGCGATACAGTGAATAATTTAACTAATTTTTATAGAGAAAAGAGTGGTGATTTAGGTATCCCTGATACTGTTGGTAGTTATAATGCAACTTTTACTGCCTCAATTTTAGGCAATGGACAAGAAGCTTATGGTGATGGAACAATACAATATACAGTTGTGACTCCATATGTTCCTCCTGTTATTCCTAGGACTGTAAATGTCGAAGCTTACAGAGCTTCTAATCCTTCAACACCAATTCTTAAAAATGCAAGCAAGGTAACTACAGATCCTATCGCACCAGAAGAATCAATATTCTTAAAGTGGAATGCTGAGGGTTTTGGAAGTAATGTCATTTGTACTGTTCCACCAAATGGAGACAAAACTACCGTTAATACTACTTTTGGTAAAATAGATTTTCCTGTCGGCCCAAGTGTTACGACCAAGTATACAGTAAGTTGTACTGATGATTGATGTAGCTGGTAATCCTGCTACCTGTGACGCTTCACTCACATACTACGCCACTTGCTTTATTGCCGACACTCAAGTTACTTTAATAAATGGAACAAAAAAGAGTATCCAAGATGTAAAAATAGGTGATGTGCTAAAAGGGGAAACAACAAATAACACAGTCTTAGGCTTCCACAGGCCAGAGCTAAATGGTAAGCTGTATTCATTTAACGGAGGAAAATACTTCGTGACAGAAGAGCACCCATTCAAAACTATAGATGGATGGAAGTCTATCAATCCAGAGAAAACAAAAGATGAGAACATCGGTATTACTGTCACTTCTCTTCATGTAGGTGATACTCTCGTCACAGACCATGGAGATGTATTGTTAAAGTCTATGGATAGTAAAAGTGGTAAAGAAGGCACAGAACTTTATAACTTCATCTTAAGTGGAGACCATACTTACTTTGCAGATGGCTATCTAGTGCACAACAAAGAACAATGTATACAACCAGATGGCTCGATTTCCTGTTCAAGTGGTAATAATTTTTGTGTAAATGATGGTCAGATGTCGTATTCTGGTGGATTGTGTCCTATGAATTGTAATTCTAGTAGTTACAGGAATGGAAGTAATAATGATAAATGTGGAGGCTTCACCTCGGTCTGTATCGATGGCACTGTACAGTGTATGCAGAGCTCATGCCTCTTACCATAAAACCATATTGTATATAAATAATTGTTTATATAATTAAGTTATCCACTTTTCTGCTTATTTACACATTGACAATTTCGTGGTAATAATTCATACTTACAGTGAAGAATGTAAACTTAAAAAGTATATATATGAAAAGAATCATATTCCTAATCCTGGCCACTTTGCTTCTAACAGGATGTGATTTCTTGTTCTCTGGTGGTGGAGAAGAGGATGTTTACGTCGTCGATGTCTCTATTGATTCCGGCGTAACCGTAGTCCCTATGAAGGCTACAGCCCAAAAGGGAGAAAGTGTTACTTTTACTTACTCTTTAAAAAAGGGTTATGTATTGAGTAACGTTATCGCGAACGGAGTTAGTATAACTCCATCCTCTAATTCTTTTTCTATTGTAGTGAATGCTTCTGATCAAAAAGTCAGAGTATCTACAAAAGAAGAAGAAAAACAGAAATTCATAATTTCTGCAACTACTGGAGATAATAATGGCAAAGTTTCTCCTTCAGGAACTATGTCTGTGACCGAAGGTCAGAATCAAGAAGTCAGCATTATCCCTAATGCTGGATATATGATTAACACCTTAAAGGTTGGTGATGATTTCGTATCACCAGCTAGTTCTTATACTTTCTTAAATGTTTCAGCTGACGCAAGTCTGCAAGCAACTTTTAAAAAAGATCCGATTCTCTGGCCCCTTCTTTATATTGAATGGAAAGAAGATTCTACGTATATAGAAGAAAATGTTTGGTATATGTCAGATGGAGAAATTTTAAATTTTTCTTCTGATGGCAAAAGTACCGCTCTGTGGAATGGTAAGATTTACCATGCAGATTGGAGCTTGGATAAAAGCAAATCACCAATTATATTTAATTATGGTGGTAGACCATGCCTAATAGAAAAGATAAATGAAGAAAAGTTTATTTTTTCTTATATTAATGAATCTAAAAGAAAAGTTACAACTGTCTATACAAATCATAGGTACAAGTAACTCTCTATACACAAGCATTTACAATAAAATGCATGCGATAATATAATGCCATTCTGACTTCGGTCCGGACGGCATTTTTTATTTGTAATTTTAAGAAATAACAATACTTAGAGGTCATTATTCTCGAAAGGTTTTACAATAAATCCTCGGGGTCGACGTTTATATAAAAAGAAGGAGGTAGGTGTCGGAGACTTTCTGATAAATGTGAATTCATTATTTTATTATTATCGATTGGTATTGGCCAGAGTTTAGGCTCTATTTTTATAACTGTGTTTGTTACGTACTGACCTTTGACTTTACTTATAAATGCACTGAATATCTGAGGCTCGTATCCACCAAGGAACTTATCGATATAAGAGCGAGCTTTTTCTGTGTCGCTTGCTGTTCCTGTAAATGATATTTTTATAAGTCTTTTAAAAGGTGGATAACCGAATTGCTTACGCTCTTTTAAATCTTCTCGATATAGAGGCAGAACATTGCCACTTAATATATGCTCGAGGATTGGATTTTCGGGAACACGAGTTTGAATTATTAAATTTCTTTTTGTTATTTCGTGTAATTTCTCTAATGTATGAAGAATTTTTTGTGTAATATTAAAACTTGGAATAGACAGTAATCCATCGAGTGAGATTACAGCACTATGGATAACCTCAGTATTTATATATGAGAAAATCATCTCTGTTCCGATTAAAATACTTCCAGGATTTTTATAGAATTCTACCATTGCATCGCGAGCTTCTTTGTCGGTTGTTGTTGTTTCTTTGTCCACTTGAATTATTCTAGAGTTTGGGTATAATTTTCTGGCTTCTTCATAAACTCTGTCTGTACCTATGCCAAGAGGTGTCAAATTCCAGCTTGAACACTCTCCACACCTAACTTCAGTAGAGTCTTTATGCCCACATTTATTACACATAAATATACGCGAGTTGGCTATTTTAGTAGCATTTCGTTGTTTAGAGCCATAAAGTACTATAGGAGTAGAGCACGATGGGCATAGTAGCGTGTGACCGCAGTCATGACACACGGTGACACCAGCTAGGCCTTTCCTTATTGTAAAAAGCAAAACTGATTCATTATGTTCTATAGCATAAGAAATCATTTTCTTCGTTGTTTCAGAAAGCACAGTGAATGTTTTCGTTCCTTTCTCATCGACTTGCTCTTTCATATCTACTACCATTTGCCTCTCTGCTTTTGGAAGCCTAAATAGAGGTGATGCAACTTCTCCTAGCTCAGCTTCCTCATGTCGGTTCAATGTCTCAGGACGCAAAAGTGTATCACCAAATATTAATTTGATTTTATTCACAGATGAAAGTATTTCTGCAAATGTCCTGATATCGACAAATGGTCGATTGAACTGTTTATATGCATCTGAGCTCTCATGCTCTATTATTATCGTTTTAATATCATTTCTTGGAACAGATAGGAACATGCCCGTACCGATTATAAGTATAGGATGAGGCTCACTTATACATGAATTATAAGTATTAATTAAGGTTTTTTTACTGATGTCTCCGTGGAATGAGAAAACATACTGACTGATCCCTTTGGTTAATTCAATTTTTAATTGTTCAATATCAAAACGAGTAGGAACACAAATGAAAACAGATTGCTTCTTCGCGAAAGCTTCTCTTATGAGGGTTCTGTACCAGCTCATACGGTCGGGTGTCAATGCTTGGAAAATTAACTTTTCTTGTTTTACATTTTCTGCTTCAATTATGATACCGCTTCTTTCTTCTTCTTGGACTTTTTTTAAATCCTTTAAATTTTCTAAAAATGCTGAAGGAAGAAGAGCCTTTATTATGGTTCCTGTATTAC
>JBBSBU010000020.1:0-7037 GCA_038250975.1 Minisyncoccia bacterium | reverse complement strand
TTCTATAGAAGTAATACCATAAGGAGTCACTCTATTATCTGAATAAATACATATTTTTTGACTAAAATCATCACTCATACGAGCTAATTCAATTGAACCAGAGTCAACACAATTAACTAACTCTAAAATATTATCAGACAGCCCTAATTCTTTAACAATTAATGCACTTGCCTTGTGTTCATCATTACCATATTTAATAATAAAATCATATTTAACTTTTTCCCAATATTCTTGTCCTTCTGGTTCATTATCTTCTGAAAAATAATTCAAATTAAACTTAATAATATTACCCATATCATGGAGAAGGCAAGCTTTAATAATACTTGCCTTATCTATTTCCATGTCTAGATTGTCACATATTTGTGAAGCAACTGATGCTGTTCTAAATTGATGCATAGTAAGCATTGGCATTATCCTATATTCTTTGTATATTTCTTTAATCTTTTTCATACATTAATAATAGAAAAATCCCCCTAAGGGGTTTTTTCTAAAAAATATTATTTCTTATACTCAGCGTATATGAAATCTGTATCAATCTTTTTATAAACAAAAAGTTCTGGTAGATCAAAAAATCTATAAACCTCTACTCCTCCATTCTCTATAGAGTCTGAGGCATGTACAATGTTTGACTGAGTTGAAAGAGAAAAATCACCACGTATTGTTCCAGCGCTTGCTTCCCATGCTTTTGTTGGACCAACAATAAGCCTTAAAGCAGAAATAGCATTTACTCCTTCAACAGCAATAACAATCACCGGGCAAGATTTCATAAAATCTTTTATTCCAGGGAAAAATGACTTATCTTTGATGTGGGAATAATGCTCATCTAGGACAGCATCACCTATACTTATCATTTTCATTCCTATTATTTTTAATCCTTTTTTCTCTATCCTGCTTATTATCTCGCCTATTAAATTACGTTGAACTGCATCTGGTTTGATAATTATAAGTGATTTTTCTTGGGTTGGTTCCATAAATTTTATGTTTAATAAATAATAAAGTATCTGCATTATATACCAAAAGCACACTAAAATAAAGCCTGCAATTTATTACAAAATTACAGGCTTTATTTATTACTTTCTATACTTAGCCATTATCTCCTCTTCAACTTCTTCTCGAGGGCGACCATATTTGAGATATGATAGTTCTTTTATTTTCTCTACTATTTCTACATTACCTTTTGGAGTAAGGCTCCAGTGTGAAGTCATACTGAAAGGCTTTGTTGGTGTACCACTTACAAGCATACTGACATATGAGTTAAAATTATCTAACTTCATGATATCACTCGATGTAAATGTCGGCTTGAACTTCTGCTCGACAAAATTTGCATCCTCAGAACTTATACGATAGATCGCCATAGAGCCCACGTTTCCAAATACGGCGTTCTTAATACTTTCTTCAAGTTGTGCTATATACTGGTGAGCAATAGTCAAAGACAGGCGGTACTTACGAGCCTCAGAAAGTATAGATGCAATAGAATCAGTTGTTACATTCTGGAATTCATCTATATAAAGATAAAAGTCATTCATTTTCTGTCCATACATATCTACACGAGAGAGAGCTGCCATTTGTATTTTTCCAACAAGTAGCAAACCTATCAAGTTGGCATTCTTTTCTCCAAGTCTCCCTTTTGAAAGATTAACTAAAAGGATTTTTTTATTATCCATAATTTCACGGAAATTAAATACAGACTTTTCTTGAAGAACAACGGGGCGCATAATATCATTTGAAATAAAATTATCAAATTTTGATGTAATGTATGGAACGAAGTTAGCAATGGATTGATCCCCCGTTGTCTTCTCTGCATTTTTCCAAAATTCAACAACAATAGGATTCTTGCATTTTACCATTAGAGAATGTCTGTATTCTTCACTTCCCAAAATACGAGAGATCTCTAAAAGAGTAGCATGATTTTCAGGATCATCCATAGCCAAAAAAGCACTATTTTTAAAGTACTGTTCAAACATAGGCCCGCCAGAAGTCTTCATATCAAAAAGTTTATTGAAAATACTCATCAATTCATTTACGACAAAAGTTTTCTGTTCTGGATATTTTGGATCATATTCAAGCATATTTAGCCCCATTGGACGAGCAGTATAGCTCGGATCAAAATAGATAACATCATCAATACGTTCTTTGGGAACATAACTTAAAATATCTTGAATATCACTTCCGTGCGGATCAATAAAACAACAACCATCACCATTCTTTATATCTTGAGCAATCATATTCTTCAGTATCGTTGTCTTACCTGTTCCAGTCTGACCGATGACGTACAGATGACGCATTCTATCTTCACGAGACATCCTAATTTCTGTATCTTTTCCTCTGTAGCTATTTATACCAAGAAGTATTCCCTCATCCCCCATTTCAAGTGGAGCAGGCGCAAAACCTGCTTTTGCTTGTTTAAGTTGAGAAGAAACAACTCCATTTGGAAAATGAAATATAGTTGAAAGTTCTTTTAAATTAAGTGGCATAGAATAGTTATCTGAAAATGTTCTATAAGAAAAATCATGAATCAAATTCACCAAAGAAGATCCAGTTGGGTGATTAAAATTAAAGCCATTACGATCAGCTTCAGTAAATTGATTGAAAGCAGATTCTATTTCAGATAATATTTGCTTTGATCTTAATTCTGTTTCAGCTGAAGCAATGATACGAATATTGGTCGCCATAATAGTGCTCTTTAGCTTCTCTCCAATATATTCAACAGCTTTTTCATTTACTTTCTTTTCTTCCTTACTTTTTGAAGATCCAAAAAACAACTCTGAAGCAAGGTTTTTTATTTCTTTTGTGACCTGTCGAGTCATGCTTGAGGCTGTACGAACAGACATTCCATTTTTGACATCAGAATGAATTATATGAAATTTTCGAATTATATCTTCATCTTCAGGACAAATAGTAAACTGAATCGATGCCCCTTCCCCGCTCTTTTTTATCTTTGTTAAAACATTCAAAATAATATTTAGAGGATCGTGGTCAATATTGTCGTACAATTTTATCGGATAAACTTCATGATGAGCTAAGGTAGCATAAGAAGCACTGATAGATGCTCCTTCTGAAAAAATATTATAATCATCAGGAATTTCTGTTATTTTAGCATCTAAATGAACTCCTAATAATTGTTTTTCAAATAGTTCAGCTTTGTGTGTTGGAACAGCTACATAAAAGACAAAACTATCAGACCCTTCAGCTAAAGCAATTTCCAATGTGAAATGATTGCGATTATAATTCTCTTTACCTTCACCAACAGAATGCATACCAGCATAAAATTGCTCCATCGCAGAAAGTAATTCTTTAAGTCCCTTTTTTTCTTTTTCATTATCACTTGCGTCAGGTAGAGTAATCTCAAAAAGTTTCATATCAAGAGACTTAAAAAGAGGAGTGCCCTCTTTTAATCCAGGAACTTTATGTGTCGTGTATAAATACTGGACAAGAAAACGGTGAAAATCATCATCAATATGAGGGTTATTCATTTTAGCAATCACAGATAGAACATTTGAGATTCCTTTATCTAAAAGCAAACCTAGAAGTTCCTCCATTTTGGCATCGTGCGTTTCTGGACGAAGTCTCAATACAAAATTCTCAGCATCACTTTCTCTTACAACAGCACTCTTGTGCATGACATCAACTGGTTCAAGTTTTCGATATTCATGAATAACATCATGTGCCAATTTTTCTTTATTTGCAACTTCGCCTTGTTCCATTAAAGCTTTTTCTTTTTCAGCAATATGTGCACGTAAAAATTCTAATTCTTCTTGAGGAGTCTTAAACTTGGGAGTGTTATCAAAATTAAAATTTTCCATATTTTTTATTATAACATAGTTATAATTTCAGCGTCACCTTCTGTGATGAGAATTGTGTGTTCAAAGTGTGCTGACTTTGACCCATCGGCAGTTTTGATCGTCCAATCATCATCAGCACTAACAATATATTCACTGCCAATATTCAACATTGGTTCAATAGCAACGATCATCCCTGGAATTAGTTTCTGACCCTTTCCAGCTTTACCATAGTTTGGTATATATGGATCTTCATGAATTTTTACCCCTACTCCATGACCTGAAAGTTCACGAACAATACCATATTTTCTATTCACAAATGATTCTATAGCATGACCAATATCACCCACCGTAGCACCCCCTTGAGCCGCCAAAATGCCTGTTTCAAGAGCTTTTTTTGTATCATCGATAAGTTGTTGGTTTTTTTTGGAAATCTTGCCTACTGGCACCGTGACAGCATGGTCAGTAAAAAAACCCTTATGCTTAAGCCCTAAATCAAGAGAGACAATATCACCTTCTTTTAATATTCTTTCTTTCTTTGGAATACCATGCACAATTTCATTATTCACTGATATACAAACACTTGAAGGAAAGGCCTTCGATGCACCCTCTGGTTTATAGTTTAAAAATGCAGGAATATCTCCTCCTTCTTTTATTAAATTATAAGCGTACTTATCAAGCTCAAATGTTGAAATTCCAGGTTTAACCTTCTTCGCAACATTCTCTAAAACACGAGCTAGAATCCTACCTCCTTCTCTTATAACTTCTATTTGTTCTTTAGTTTTTATTATTACTGACATATAAACTTATACTAAATCAAAAAGCCAACATAATCAACCTCTCCAGATAGAGCTTTAGGCCCTATCTGAGGGAAGAAATATAAAAACTAAGTTAAAGATTTTTATTATTTAATTGTTGTTCCTGTGAAAGACTCACCCTTAAGATAATTATTTAAACTTTCTAAATTGTGACCTCCGATAAATACAAGCTCTAAGCCTAATTCTTCAGCTTTTTTTGAAGCAATTGGATCAAAAGGTAGATTTAACCCTGGTGTCCAATCATTCCCTATTATCAAGCGATATTCGTGCCATGTCATATTCTCAAATTTCTTTGCACTTGGGTTTACTTGAGGATCGGAATCATAAACATGATCCACGCTTGAAAGATTTATCATTTTACTAGCTTTTATTTCTTCTGCTACCAAAACACCATCCATATCTGTTGAGCATCCAGGTCTCCACCCTGAACCAATTATTACATCTCCCGAAAATCTTAAAACATCATGAGGGTCTGTAAATATATCACTTGCTGCATTTTCTCCAAATGATAAACGTAAGAATTGTGCATTTAAGTTTGTAGTATATATACCCATCCAATCAAGAACTTCGTCATCTGCTTTTATTGTTTTTGCTAATGCTTCTTGATAGATTCTACAGATCTTCCCTCCTCCTACTATGATATAAAACTTCTTTCCTTTTTTAACCCATTCGAGAATTAAATTTTTAAATTTAACAACAAACTCCGCATCAGGATTCTGAGGAACAACCATAGATCCTCCAAGTGATATTATTATTGTTTCTTCTTGCATACTATAGATATGGTTTTATTTTATTAATAATTTCTTCATGAATTTCTTCAATTCCTCTCTCTCCATTTATCGAAATATAAATATATCCGGGCTGACTTTTCATATAATTAATCGAAGGAATCACATCCTTATCGTACCAATCAAGTCTTACTTCTGTATTCTCTTCTGTATCATCCTCTCTTCCTCTGCCAAGCATTCTCTTTTTTGATGTTTCGCGGGAAACTACGAAGTCTATAATGATTACATTCTCTCGATTGAAAAACTTTAATGCTCCATCCACAATCTTAGATTCATCTTCTCTTCTTGGATATCCATCTATAAAAAGATGATTGTCCTCTTCAAGATTATTCAAAAATGCATTACCCCAAAGAGATACAGTCAAAAAAAGAGGTTGGAGTAAACCTTTTGATGTTACCTCTTTTGCAATATTGCTTGCATAAGTATCTTTACTAAAAAGTTCCCTAAAACCATCTCCAGTTGAGAAGGCAAGGTGTTTTCTATTTGAGTCTTCTTTATTTAAATATTCTCGTAAAAGTTTAAGCTGAGTGCCTTTACCGCAACCAGACCTCCCGAAAAATATAAATGTTTGTGGTTTATTTATCATATTTTTATATTATACACTAAATTACTAATACATTAAAAAAGACCTAAATAATAGGTCTTTTTTAATACTCTCTCATCGACAGTTGTGCTTCTATTTTTTTTATTAAATCCAAAACTACTGAAACTACGATTAGGAGAGCGGTACCTCCGATAGCAAAAGCACTAATTCCTGTTATAGCTTTCATAACTAAAGGTAGAACAGCAATGACTCCTAGGAACAAAGCTCCAATCGTGGTTATGCGAGTCAGAATACGTTCAATGTATTCACGAGTAGCTGGACCTGGACGAATTCCTGGGACAAATGCTCCGTTCTTCTGCAAATTTTCTGAAAGTTGTTTTGGATCGAAAGTAACTGCTGTGTAGAAATATGTGAACAAGAAGACAAATATAAAGTAGGAGAATGAGTATACCCATGTATTCCCGACAAACCATAATAATCCATTCTTTATAACAACTAGCATGTGTGGGGCTGTAGCAGGAATAGCATTACCAATAAGCTGAGGAAACATAAGTATAGAAAGAGCAAAAATGATAGGGATAACACCAGCTTGGTTAACGCGTAATGGTAAGTATGTTTGTGTCCCACCAGCAATATGATCTCCTCTCACTTGTTTTGCATAAGTAACAGGTATCGGTCTTTCAGCTTCAGTCATAACAACCACCCCAGCAATAATAAGAACTCCAACTACAAGGAACAGTATATATAAAGGTAAGTTTGCAATATTAAAAGTAAATAGGAATTGAGAAATCTCTTGTGGAATCCTAGCTACGATACCAGCAAAAATTATAAGTGAAACTCCGTTACCAATACCAAATTCAGAAATTAATTCACCTATCCACATAATAAGCATTGAACCAGCAACAATCACAGAAAGACTTGTGAACATATTAAACATTGTCATATCTACAAGTATTCCTTGCTTCTTAAGCAAGAAAAGAAGTCCAAAACCTTGGATTATTGCAAGAGGAACTGTAATCATTCTGCTTATCTGTGTAAACTTTTTACGTCCAACTTCTCCATCTTCTTGATACATTGCTTTCAAGTTTGGAGACATGATAGTCAAAAG
>JBBSBU010000019.1:0-7077 GCA_038250975.1 Minisyncoccia bacterium | reverse complement strand
CTCTAGATGATTCGTTTACGAGAAGTGCATGTGACGTGATAAATGTTACTCCTCCTGTAACTAATCAAGGCTCTCACACTTCCTCTGGCTCTTCCTCATCTTCATCAACAACTCCAGTCATTCCGATAGTAAACCCAGTTGTAGTTATCCCTACACCAACAATTCAAACACCGATCAATATAACTCCTACTCTTAAAAAAGGATCACAAGGAGAAGATGTTAAAACATTACAAATATATCTAAATGAAAATGGATATAATGTTGGTATTGCTGATGGTTCATTTGGACCAAAGACTCTCATTGCTGTTAAAGCATTCCAAGTTGCAAATGGATTAGTATCAGATGGTGCTGTAGGACCTAATACTATATCTAAGATGATAGTTACAGTTAATACCACAACTACACCTGTAGTTACATCACCCACAGTAGTTAATATCACGAGAACACTAAGACAAGGTAATAAAGGGGAAGATGTTAAAGTATTACAACTATACTTAAACGAACATGGATACAATACAGGTAAATTAGATGGTTCCTTTGGTTCTCAAACTCTTCTCGCTGTTAAAGCTTTCCAGAAGGCAAGTGGACTTACTTCAGATGGAGTGGTTGGACCAAAGACGAGAGAGAAAATGAAGTAAGGATAAGTAGTATTGACAGTACCATTTTTAAAGAGTAGATTTGAGTTAAGTTTCTAAACCATTAAATCAAAAGAAATGAAAAAGAATAAGAATGATTTGGGTGGTAGCAAGCCAATTAACATCATTGCTATTTTTATTTTATTGGTTGCTATTTTTTTGTTAGTAAATGTGGAAACTCATACAGTAAACTTTAGATTTCCACAACTGAGTTCTGGTCAAGTGATCCCTGAAATATTTTGGGGTTCCATTGCCTCAATTCTTGGCTCAATCGTACTAATCATTGGATTAGCCAGAAATTAGACTACGGTCCTTGATTTGTTAACTATACAATCAAGGACCTTTCGTTTGCATTGCTTTATTTTAGTATATCTGTTATAATTGTACTTAGTAGTTAGCTTATGTTTTGGTATTAGTTTCATACTTCGCTGTGTAAACATTGAGGCATGTAAATGAAATCAGCTTCGCGATTACATTTATAAATTAGTTTTCTTCAATTAGTGCATATGCAAGTATCACTATGAGAAGCGTATTGTCATATATGGCAAAAAAGTTATATGTTGGTGGTCTTCCTTATAAGACTACTAACGATGAGCTAAGTGCTCATTTCAGTGCTGCAGGAGCTGTCGCTTCAGCAACAATTATCATGGATAAAATGACAGGTCGCTCAAAAGGTTTTGGATTCGTAGAAATGGAAAACGATTCTGATGCAGCTACAGCAATCTCAATGTTTGATGGTAAGGATTACGATGGTCGTAATCTTACTGTGAACGAAGCTCGTCCTATGGAAGAGCGTCCAGCTGGCGGTGGATTCCGCAGATAATTAATTTTATCTAAATGTAAAAACCCCTACTCATCTCGAGTAGGGGTTTTTACATTTCCAAAGATAACATATTAATACAGATCTAAGAAAATATTTATTTGCAAATTTGCCCTTTTTTTGCTATAGTTTCTATGTTATTTATGATTTTAAAGATATTTTATGCGTGTGTAGTTCAGTGGTAGAACGCTGTCCTGATAAGACAGAGGTCCTTGGTCCGATTCCAAGCACACGCACAAGGCATTTCGCCTTATTTTTATGAACCAACAAGATGAACAGGTAGATAAAGCTCCATGGTGGAGAGATGGCATAATAATTTTCGCTAAGGTTTCTGGGTATATAGCGTTTCCAATTATCTTTGCATCTGTTCTTGGTAAATATTTAGACAAAAAATACAACACCGGAAGCCTAATATTCTTAATTTCAGTGAGTGTTGCATTTATATCAACTATATATCTTATATGGAATGAAATGAGAGTTTATAAAAAGAAGCTAGAAAAAGAAGAAAAGAAATAAAATATGACGACAGAAAATAGCACAGAAGAACTAAATACAACAACAAAACAACATACTCTTGGTGAAGATGCGGTACAAGAAGGTACAACTACAGAGCTTACACACGAATCTACACTATATGCAGAACCTGTTTTTAATATTGGAAGTTTCTCTGTAACAAACTCTTTATTCACTAGCTGGATAGTAGTTTTTATCTTAATCGTTGTTGCTGTCTCAGTAAGACTAAAAATAAAAAAGATTCCTAAGGGCTTCCAAAACTTATTTGAAATAATTATCGAAGGAGCTGAGTCTCTCTGTGACCAAGTTACAAACAGCCGAGCCATTACAAACAAAGCTTTTCCGATAGTCTTCTCTGTTTTCATGATAGTCCTTATCAATAACTGGATGGGGATAATACCACTCGGGGGGTTTGGGCTTATCGAAGGTCATGCCTTTATACCATTCATCCGAAGTGGTACAGCAGATATAAACGGAACTCTTCCACTTGCTATACTATCCGTCATCGGTGCAAATATCTTCGGAGTTGTTTCTATTGGCTTATGGAAAACTATCAACAAATATGTTAATCTTAGTGCGCTTGGGAGTATCTTTACAAAGATCAAAAAGGATCCGATGATACTTATGACAGCACCTATAATGTTCGCAGTTGGAATCCTTGAACTTGTAGGGGAGTTTGCAAAGGTTGCATCGCTCTCTTTTCGTCTATTCGGAAACGTCTTTGCGGGAGAAGTGCTCTTGGCTTCAATGGGAGCGATAATCGCTTATGTACTACCTACACCATTTCTACTATTAGAAGTATTAGTGGGTGTTATACAAGCATTTATTTTTGCAATCTTAACTCTTGTTTACTATACTATTTCAAGTACAGATCACGAACATGAGGATGAAGAGCATGGTAAAGAAGTAGAGTTGAGTGGAGCACATTAAGTTAAGGTCAATCATTATTAGTTAATATGTCCGTCATTGGCGGATAAAGAATAAATATATGGATATCGCAGTACTTTCAAAAGCAATTGCAATCGGACTTGGTTCTATCGGACCTGCTATTGCTATTGGTATGATTGGTTCTAAGGCCATGGAAGCTATTGGTCGCAACCCAGAAGCTTCTGGTAAGGTTTTCGTACCGATGCTTATCGCATCAGCTTTCGCTGAAGCGGTTGCTATTTATGCCCTTGTTATCGCTTTCTCAATTAAGTAGTTTTTACTATTTACATCTAGTCACTTGTTCATTGTTTTAAATTTCTATCAGTTTAAAGCATTATAAGTGACGAGGAGTAAGGAGCAAATGCTTCTTGGTATCACATTCATAAGTCATTTAGTAATTAATAATTAATAATCATAAACATGGATTCATTTATCGGTACATTCCATATAGATTGGAAAATAATTATAGCTCAAGCTATAAACTTTATTATAGTTCTTTTCATACTGCAATCTCTTGCCTTAAAGCCAATTAAGAAACTGATGAAAGACAGGACGGCCCGCATTGAAGGCGGATTAATGGATGCAGCAAAGAATGCTGAATTATTAAAAACAACAAAAAAAGAATACGATGAAGTCATCACTCATGCTCGCGTAGAAGCTCACGAAATATTCCAAGAAGGGAAAAGGGAAGCCGAAGAGAAAAAGAAAGAGATGCTTATCGATGCAAGTAAAGAAGTAGAGCAAATGGTTGCAAATGGCAAGAAAACACTCGAAGCTGAGAAGTCTAAAATGCTAGAAGAAGCTAAGAACGAGATCGTCTCCTTGGTAGTGAAAGCAACAGAAAAGCTTCTAGAATCAAACGACAACAAATCATTCGATGCAAAGGCATTAGAGAGAATCAAAAAAATATAAATTATTATGGCAAGTATTTCAATTAAAAACCTAGCTCATGCGATATATGAATCAACCTTAGACAAAAAGGGTGGTGATTTGGAGTCGGCCATAATGAAAAGTAGTATTTTTATAAAAGAAAAGAATTTGCTTGGCAAAAAAGAAGAGATACTTAAAAGTCTGGAAGAAATTATAAATAAAGAAAACAAAATACTAAAAGCACTGGTCACAACGAAAGGCAAGCTAGATACTAAATCTCAAAAAGAAATAGAAGAATATATAAAACAGAAATACAAAGTGGAGACAATACTACTAGAACTCAAAGAAGAACCAAAACTACTCGGAGGGATAAAAATAGAAATAGGGAACGATATCATAGATACAACATTATCAAATACAATAAATCAATTACAAAATTATTTAATAACAACAGAGTAGGTAATCCTACTGAATCAACTAAAATGACTAAGAACATAATTGTAGAAAACTTAAGAAAACAAATAGAGAAATTCCAATCTGATAGCAAGATTGAAAAGATAGGGCATGTAGTTGAGATATTTGACGGTATTGCTCGTGTCTCAGGTCTTTCAGATTTAAAAGCATCAGAAATGGTGGCCTTTGAAAATGGAGAAATCGGAGTTGCTTTAAACCTAGAAGAAGACACTGTTGGTATAATCGTACTTGGCGACTTTTCTAAAATCCACGAAGGAGAAGTAGTGAAAGCTACAGGCCAAATCCTTTCGATTCCTGTATCAGACAAGCAAATAGGTAGAGTTCTAAACGCTCTCGGAGAGCCTATCGACGGGAAAGGTGCCATCAAGACCGACACAAGAAATCCAATCGAGAAAGTTGCTCCAGGGGTTATTACACGTTTATCTGTCGACCAGCCAGTACAAACAGGAGTCAAAGCAATCGATGCTCTTATCCCTATCGGACGTGGACAGCGTGAGCTTATCATTGGTGACCGCCAGACAGGAAAGACCGCGATCGCCATCGATACTATTTTGAACCAGAAAGGACAAGATATGATTTGTGTTTATGTTTCAATCGGACAGAAGGATTCTAAGCTTCGCAAACTTCAAACAAGACTAGAAGAAGGTGGTGCGATGGATTATACAATCATCGTATCAGCTGGAGCATCAGAGCCAGCAGCTTTAGCTTACATCGCTCCTTATGCTGGAGTATCTATCGCTGAATACTTTATGGATCAAGGTAAAGATGTTTTAATAATTTACGATGATCTTTCAAAGCACGCTGTTGCTTACCGTGAAATTTCACTTCTACTACGTCGTCCACCAGGCCGTGAAGCTTATCCTGGAGATGTTTTCTATTTGCACTCTCGCTTACTTGAGCGTGCCTGCAGACGTAACAAGGAATACGGTGGCGGATCAATAACAGCTCTTCCTATCATTGAAACTCAAGCTGGAGACGTGTCTGCATATATCCCTACAAACGTTATCTCAATCACAGATGGACAGATATTCCTTGAAACTGATTTATTCTATAAAGGTATACGCCCCGCAGTAAACGTTGGACTTTCTGTTTCTCGTGTAGGTTCATCTGCTCAAATAAAAGCTATGAAGAAAGTTGCTGGTAAGATTAAGCTCGACCTTGCACAATTCCGTGAACTTGAAGCTTTCTCTCAATTCGGTTCAGACTTGGACGAAGGTACAAAGCGCCAGCTAGAACGCGGTAAAAGAGCAGTAGAAGTACTTAAACAGCCTCAGTACTCACCGGTTGGAACAGTAGACCAAGTCGTCACACTTTATGCTCTTATTAATGGATACATAGATGAAGTAAAAATTGAAAAGGTAAAAGAATTTGAAGTTGGATTAGCTGAGTATGCAAGTATGAATGCAAAAACTTTCTACAAAGAAGTTACTGAAACTCGTATGTGGACAGAAAAAGGAGAGGAAGAGCTCAAGAAAGCAATCGGGGACTTCGTAACAGGTTTTAATAAATAAAATAATTTATGGCGGGTACAAAAGAAATAAAACAAAGAATAAAGAGTGTGAAGAACACAAAGAAGATTACAAAAGCGATGGAACTCGTAGCGGCTTCAAAGATGAAGCGTGCCATAGCAAAAGCCCTTTCTTCTCGTCTTTATGCGAACTACTCTTGGGAACTCTTAACCTCTTTATCTGAAAGATTAGAAGATATTGATCAACCCTTTTTCAGTGGATACAAAGATACTAATAAAAAAGAAAAGAAGAAAAATCTTTTTGTTCTTATCACTTCTAACAGTGGTCTTTGTGGAGCATATAATTCTCAAATAATAAAGAGGGCTATAAGTACTCTTAAAAATATGGATATATCTGAGACAGATATCATCACAATCGGTAAAAAAGGTGATAATATAATAAGAAGAACAGACAGTAACATCGTGGCATCTTTCTTTGACTTGCCAGACAATAGCCACCTTTCTGATATACTACCTATTTCAAAAATGATAATAAATGAATTCAGATTAGGTAAATATAAAGAAGTTCATATAGCCTATACTGACTTCATTTCAGCCATCAATCAGAAACCACACGTAAAACAAATACTGCCAATTAAAAAAGAAACTATCAAAGAATTAATTGAAACAATTGGAGAGCATAAAACTATTGAGAAAATACCAGAGAAGAAGACTAAAGTTTCATATATATTCGAAGGAGATATGAACACAATCGTAGAATTAATGGCAGAGAAGTTAGTCCGAATGCAGATATTCCACATGATACTTGAATCAAACGCATCAGAACAATCCTCTCGTATGATAGCCATGAAGAATGCCTCGGAGGCTGCAGGAGAAATGATAGACGACTTGACATTAGTATTTAACAAAGCGCGTCAAGCAGGCATCACACAAGAAATATCTGAGATCAGTGCCGGGATGGCAAGTGTGAGTTAGAATTCAAATTATTATTATATTATTAACAAACCCGCCTTCGCATGAAGCTTCGGACGGGCAAAGAAAAATTATGAATAAAACAGGTATAATCAAAAGAATAATCGGGCCAGTAGTCGACGTAGAATTTGGAGACAACATCCCAGAAATATACAGTGCTCTTTCTGTGATGAATGGTGACAAGAAGGTCATCTTAGAAGTCGAACAGCACATCGGTGGAGGAGTTGTCCGTACTGTTGCCATGGACTCAACAGATGGACTTGCTCGCGGTATGGAAGTTACGAACACAGGTAGCCCTATCTCTGTTCCAGTTGGAAAAGAAACGCTTGGGAGAATCTTTAATGTCCTAGGAGAAGCTATAGACAATGGACCTAAAGTTGCTACCGATAAAGTTTCTT
>JBBSBU010000018.1:0-7172 GCA_038250975.1 Minisyncoccia bacterium | reverse complement strand
CATATCATATACAGAGGAGGTTCCGGATAGTAAATTACCCTATATTTTAGATCAACTGCAAAAGCTTGTTGACACATCAAAGAATGGAAAGGTTACAATAGTGACTCACTCGAATGGAGGGATTGTTTCTAAAGCTCTAATAGATAAATTAGCAAAAATGAAAGAAAGTGGAGAGGGTAATCTAATTGATTCTATCGATAAAGTTGTTATGGTAGCTTCTCCTTCAGTAGGAACACCGAAGGCGATAGCAGTTCTTTTGCATGGCACGGATCAGGGGCTCTTGGGTGGCCTAGTTTTGAAAGATAGTATTGCCCGTGAGCTTGCTTCGAATTCTCTGGGAGTATACGGACTACTTCCATCAGAAAAATATTTTGATAAAGTTGCAGATCCTGTAGTAGTCTTTGACTCATCTGTAGATAAGGTAAACAGTTTTAGAATTGCGTATGGAGATACTATAGATACATATGCAAATCTAAGAGGGTTTTTATTAAATTCAGGCATTACTCGCTCTAATCCAGAAGTAGGAGATACTTCTAGTGCAAACATATTAAGTCAAGCACTTTTAGATAAAGAACAGAATTTACATAGCAATATTGATAATTTGGTTTACCCAGATAACATCAGAACTTATCAAATTGTAGGTTTTGGATTACCAACCATAAAGAATGTTGAATATTACTCCAAACATAGATGTGTTTTCAATTTAATCTCTGGATGTAAAAATATAAATGTGCTTACAGAGAAATTCAATATAACCTCAGATGGAGACGGGACCGTAGTTTCTCCAAGTGCGAGTCGAGGAGATGGAACAGATTATTACTTAGATATAAGTAGATATAATGAGAATTTACCGCTTTTTAGTTTTAATAGGAGTCATTCAGATATTTTTGAGATAGATTCTATCTTTTCTACCATTAAAAATATAATAGAAGACAGTTCTGATTTACCAGAGTATGTTTCAAATACAAAACCAGAGACACTAGATAATCTAATTTTTAGAATGAAATCTCCTGTATCTTTAGATATATATGATGAAGAGGGTAGGCATACTGGTATCGTTCCTAATGCAGGTTCGGATTTTATAGATATAGAGGAGCAAATTCCTAATAGTCTGTATATGCAAATTGGAGATGAGAAAATGATAGTGGTGCCAAAAGATGCCAGCTATACTATCAAAATGGAGGGATTAGATAATGGAATCTTTACGCTAGAAGAAGAAACTTTAATAAAAGATATACCATCCGGCTCAGTATCTTTTGTTGATATCCCTACAAATCCAAACATGAAGGCTAAAGTTTCTGTAGATAGATATTCTGGTCTTGGTGATTTGTCTATAGATAAAGAAGGAGATGGAACTTTCGAGACTATAGTAAAGCTAGATGACTCATCTTCAAATGAAGTGGACATTAGTAATAATACTAATAAAGTAGGATATGGATCTTCTCCTTTAAAAATAGCATTTAATGCTGTTAATAATATTTCTGTTGAGAAAATTAATTATGATAAGAAGGATGATCTAGTTAATAGTAAAGGTAATATTCAAGACAAAGATCAAGAAGATCTTAATATAAGAATTCAAAAACTAAGAGCTCAAAATACAATAAAAGAAACTAAAAATTTAGAAAAAAAAGATATTAATATTGGAGCATCTGCCGGCTCTATTGAAAGTGTTAGTCCTACTAGTTTTAAGTTACTATTAATTATAGTAGGTGTAATAGCTGTGTTACTACTTGCCCTTAAATTCATTTTTAGGGTATTATAGATATATGAATTATAAAAAAACAATACTATGGTCTTCTCTTTTTATTATTATTGTTGATTCTATTCTCTTTTTTATTTGGTGCAACATCAGATCATTTTGTGGTAATAATTATGAATGTTTTAATAATTTAAAAGAGGGATTAATTTTACCAGTAATTTACTTATCTATTTGTGTATTATTGTCACTTATTGTTTTGTTTTTTGTCTCAGATCGATTAAAAAAAATAGGCTTAGTTTCAATATCTATTGTTTCAATACCTATTATTTTGTTGGTATTTACTTCACCTGTAAACGTAGGATCTTTTGTACCAGGTGGTCGTGTAATCAATACATTATATTTAATGTTGTTTTATCCCATTTCAACTATTATATCAATATTAATATCTTTTTTGTATTTTAAAACAAAAAACAAGAAACAAATTCTCCCTTGAGTCAGAATCAAGGGAGAAACAAAAGGAGAAGTCAGAATTTTTCTGATTTTTATTTAAAAGTTTTGTGTGTTATTATATAAAAATGATTAATAAAAGTTCTATGAAAGTCATATTGGCTTTTACTGGCATGATACTGCTTGGGCTTATATCTTTAGTTTTTATTGATTCACTCAACAAGGATGGAGATAGTGATGCGACTGCAAATGTGAATTTGACAAAATAGGATTATTTGATAGTATAGTTTTGTAGCCGTAGAAAGTAGGCACCAGAAAATAAAGAGCGAGAGCTATTATATTTTTGGAGCGTGCTGGGAGGGGTAATCCCCGAGCAGTATGAAAATAAGTCCTACCGAGGTCGAAAATATGCCACATTTGTGGTGTGTCTACGCAACGGCCCATAAGGGCCTTTTTTAGTTTTAACAATCCGCCGTTATTACAATTATGGCGAGATAAAAAAGCAATATGCCAATTACATTAGAAAAAAAGAAAGAACTTGTGGCTGGTTTAGAAGGTGCACTTAAAGATGCGCAATCTGTTGTTTTTGTGAAATTTGATAAATTGACAGTAGCTGATAACAACTCTTTACGTCGTAATTTACAGACAGAAGGAGTAGGTTATGTAGTTGCAAAGAAGACATTACTTAAGCGTGCTTTATCTACTTTTGGTATCACAGGAGAAGCTCCAGAAATACCAGGACAGATAGCTGTCGCTTACAGTACTGATCTACTTGCGGGTGCACGCGGAATCTTTAGCTTCCAAAAGGGGCACAAAGAAAACGTGTCTATAGTCGGAGGAGTTTTTGATGGTAGATATATGACAGCCGAAGAAATGATTTCGATTGCCACAATACCTCCACTACAAACCTTGCGCGGTATGTTCGTCAATATTATCAATTCACCGATTCAACGTTTCGCAAGTGTGCTTGATCAGATAGCACAAGCTAAAGGTTAAGTTAGTGTTTAGTAAATTATAAATTAAATTTAAAATTATTATGGAAGAAACAAAAATAGAAGTTCCTGCAAAATTCAAAGACATCGTATCAAAAGTTGAAGAAATGTCAGTTCTTGATTTGCATGAACTAGTAAAAGTATTAGAAGCAAAGTTTGGAGTGCAAGCGGGAGCATCAGCATCAGCAGGTCCTGCAGTAGCAGTCGAAGCAGCTGAAGAAAAGAGTGCATTCACAGTAGAGCTTACAGCAGCAGGTGAACAAAAAATTGCTGTTATGAAAGTTGTGAAAGAAGTGCTTGCTCTTGGACTTAAAGAAGCAAAAGATCTAGTCGATGGAGTTCCTTCAATCTTGAAAGAAGGTATGAAGAAAGAAGAAGCCGATGAATTCAAAAAGAAATTAGAGGATGCCGGAGCTAAAGTTACTTTGAAATAAGTTTACTTTTTTCAAAGAACTTTTGCAGAGGTGCCCGAATCAGCCCACTTGGCTGATTCGGGCCAAGGAGCAATACAAAAACCATCCCTTGTGGGTGGTTTTTGGTTTATTTATACAAAGGCTTGAATCCTGAAACTATTTGGCGTATACTAGTCCCTGTATGGAAACACTAGCAAAACTATTCGGAGGGCAAGCACGAGTCAAAATAATGCGCCTATTTTTATTAAATCATGAAAGTGTGTTTGAAATTGATGAAGTTATCAGTCGTAGTCGTGTCACTAAAGCTAACTCAAGAAAGGAGGTGAATGCTTTGGCTGCGATGGGCTTTATAAAAGGTAAATTTGTAACCCATGAAGGATCTCGTGGAGCAAAGAAGAAAGTTCCAGCTTGGCAGCTTAATCCTGCTTTCCCTTATATTGATTCGATACGTGATTTACTTGTAGATCCTTCATTACTGCTACGTGATGATTTACCTCAACGCTTTAAACAAATTGGAAAGATTAAGCTTATGATAGTATCAGGAATATTTATCGGAAGTGATAAAAGTAGAGCCGATATACTAATAGTAGGGGATAAACTTAAAAAGAACATAATACAGCAAATTATAAAAGGGCTTGAATCTGAAGTTGGTAAAGAACTCGACTATGTAGTTTTAGATTCAGCTGAATTTAAGTATAGAGTAGATATGTATGACAAACTTGTTTGTGACATTATCGACTTACCTCACGAGAGACTGATTGATAGCGGTCAGTTATCCACATACGTTTCTAAAAAATAGTGTCATTATGTCCACGACTCCGCTCTACCGTCTACAGGTGTCTATTAATACGATAGACATGCAATCCACAGTATAATCGTTTTACTCTTATGTGGATTGGGAGTATAATAATAAGGTACTTATGAGGGTCGAACTTCGTTTGTATCTTATTATTTTTTTATTTATAAAGTTATGGAATATATAAAAAGTTTACTTTCAGTTTTTAGTGATTCTCTCGCATCTGTTTGGGGAATCTTTGCGAGCTTTGTGCCGACTTTATTATTGGCAATCATCTTATTTATAGTTGGTATGGTTATCGCTTCCATTGTGGGTAAGGCTATCGCACAAGTTATAAACTCACTTAAAGTGGATAAATTTTTTCAAAGTGCAGGAGCAGAAGAAGTTCTTACTCGAATGGGCTTAAAGTTGAATGTTGGTAAGTTTTTCGGTGTTATTGTAAAGTGGTTTATTGCTATAGTATTCTTAATTGCATCACTACAGATTGTGAAGCTTACTCAGGTAAGCCAGTTCATAAGTCAGATGATTCTTTTGTACTTACCAGCAGTTATCATTACAGCTATCGTTCTTATTCTTGCTACTATTATTGCAGACACAACAAAAAAGTTAGTTATCGCTTCAGCTAAGGCAGCGAATATCTCCTCAGCGAATACACTTGGTACTGTCGCAAAGTATGCTATTTGGATTTTTGCTATCATGATAGTGTTACCGCAGTTTGGGATTGATGGAACAATTATAAACATTCTCTTCGGTGGTATCGTAGCAGTCTTTGCTATCGCTGGTGGGCTTGCTTTTGGACTAGGAGGGAAAGAAGCAGCAGCACGTGCTATAGATAAAGTTTCAAGAGATTTTTCCCCAAAACTTTAATACAGTTATTTAATTAAGGTTGGATAAAAGTCCCCGAAGGCGAAGCCTTCGGGGACTTTTATTTTTGTCCTTTACGGGTGGGGGGGGTAATATGGTATAATAAAAGTATTAGTTAATTAATAATCTAATTTGTTTAAAATGAACAAAAACAAAGGTATCAAAGGCATCGGTTTAATCTTGGCGATAGTTCTCGGGTTAGCAGTTGTGGGTGGGGGAGCGTATTATTTAGGAAAGAGTGATTCGAAACAAGAGGTAAATAAATTGTCAGAGGTTTCTGAAATGAATAAAGAAGTAGGTCAAGAAGTTAGTAAGACTCAAGAACAGGGTACTAAAGTGGTAGAGCAAACAAAAACTGTTGTTGATAACAGTAGTGCAAATTGTACGCCAAATTCTGTTCCATCAATAAAAGTTCTTTCTCCAAATGGGGGAGAAGTTTATAAAGCAGGAGATAAGATTACAGTAAAATGGGAAAGTTGTAATTTTCGTTCAAATGCAAAAGGTGTAAATATCTCTGTTGCTTGGGTAGGGAATTTAGAGGCTCTTTCATTCCCCGTAGCTTCAGGTACTCCTGATGATGGACAAGAAGTTATTACCTTACCAAGTCTAAAAGAAATAAAAGATTTTTATACTAATACTTTTAAAGTTGATATTCAAATGAATATAGTAGGACAAAATTTAACAGTCAACGGTGATGATTCTGATAATTTTTTTACTATAAATTCTTCTGAAGTTTCTACAACTCTACCAGAATATATTGGTTATAGTGCTAATTGTGATTCTGTTTATCAAATAAATGGAAAATGTTGGCCTCCAGTAATCAAGAATTCTACAACTGCATATTCTTGTAACAATATTGGTGTTGCTCCAAATACAGAGGGTAATGATGTCACTGCGCAAAGAGCTGTTAATAGTAAAACATATTGTATACATAGCTTGAGTGATGGTTATACAGGTGGTAGAGGGTATACATATACATACACAACTGCAAATGGAACTGGTACAAAAACCACAACTTTTGGTCTTACTTATCAAAGTTGTGGTGTATGGCAAGGAGATGGAACTTCAAAATATTCTGATTGTAAAAATAATCAATCAAATTTTACTAAGAATCTAGATACCCTTATAGATAGCTTGATGTCTAAATAGATTAAAGAAAGTCTTTAAAATAAAGAGTTAAATAGCAAAATAGCCCCGCCCTAGGCGGGGCTATTTTAGAACCTAGTCACTAGAAACTAGAACCTAATCCAAACCTAGCCCAAATGCTTGACTTATTTTTCCTCTTAGTATACTATACAAATCACGATGTTAATGAATAAAAATCACCAAGAAAAGCGGTAAAAGTAAGACCAATTGGTTTCGCTTTGTCCGCCCAGAAGGCGGATTTTTATTTTTAGAAACAAATAAGGAGCATGTGAGTGAGTAATCTCAATCACAATGTCCGAGTGAAGTTTCTATGAGGTTAATACCTCCGAGACGTCGAACATGATATTTGAAAACTGAATGCTGTTCCGATTCACTGTTATCCTTTAATTTTAGAGGGTCTTTTCAATCGAATCGGAAACAGAACACAACAAAAATTAAACGTGCATTCATGAAGGAAGCGGTTCCTGATTGTTTGCAATAAATCAGATTCTCTCTTTAAAAAGAGAAGAAGATGGTTTTCAAATTTCCTAATAGGAAATTAAGAGTATATGGCGGATGCCTAGACTAAAAAAGGCGATGAAAGACGTAGCATGGCGGCGATACGTTTCGGGGAGGTGCCTAGCAACCTTTGATCCGGAAATTTCTGAATGGGGAAACCCACTTCGATAAACTCGAAGTACATTCATGCTTGACATGAATGAGCATACCCAGGGAAGTAAAACATTTCAGTACCTGGAGGAAAAGAGAAAAATATTTATTTTCTGAGTAGCGGCGAGCGAAAAGGAAAAAGCCCAAACCGTATTTCGTAAGATTTG
>JBBSBU010000017.1:0-7202 GCA_038250975.1 Minisyncoccia bacterium | reverse complement strand
TTAAAATTATCAACAACAAACCGAGAAAGATATTGAAATATCGTTCGTCACTTGAAGTCGCAAGGGAGAATGGTGTATTATTAGATTATTAGAGGTGTCCTAATTGAGGGGTGAATTTAGGTATAACCTTTACCTTAAGTGTACGCTCATAAAGAACGATGTCAACAAAAGCAAGAGCCCCTTTAAGTGCAAAAAAGGTGCATAACTATCCACCCCACCCCAAACACCTATCACTAACCCCACTTAAATATAGTGAAGTCCGACTCCACTATATTCCTTGTGTTGTGTAATCATATCTAATAAACCTAACGAAATAGCTAATAAATCTAGTGAAGTCCGACTTCACTATATTTATTCTTATTCTAAGCTAACTTCTTTGATAGAAGACTCATTAAAAGCTTTCAACCAGTCAATAATCTCATCTTTTTGTTTTTTCTCACTTCCAATTCTAGATAGCAAGAAACTTTTGTCTATAACAGATGGGAAATTCTTCTGACCCGTATAATCCATATAGCTACTCCATCTATAAGAATCTAAGTACTCAACAGCTTTTTCATAATCTTTGATCTCCCCTTTTCTCCATTCTGGAAATTCAAAATCAAGCGGGTTCAGATGGATATATATAGGCAAATACATGAGGTGTGAATCGTTCTTAATACAAATAGATTTAAACTTTCCTTGGAAAAGAGCTCCATTTCTTTCATTTTTCTTATTAAAATAGTTAGTGTAGCCGGTACCGAGTTTTCTCATAAACAAGGTAATACCATTCTCTACTCTCTGCTTAACTATCAGGTGGTAATGATTGTCCATCATACAAAAAGCTAGAATATCCACCAACCTTTCTCTTGGAGCCCTTTTGATATTCGGAAGTCCGACTTCCGAATTATTATCTTGAGATAAAAAATAATCTAATTTTATTGTTGAATTTTCATCATTAAACTCAAAAAGATCATGGATAAAACGCATACGGTCTTCATCATCTAAGAAAATATCACGTTTATCCACACCCCTATTGTAGATATGATATATCTCTCCTGAAACTAGGTTGTCTTTTCTTTGTGGCATTATTTTAATTATATAATGATAACAAAACAAAATCTAGTGAAGTCGGACTTCACTAGATTTTATATGAGGGGGAGGAATTTTTTTTAAACGTATCTTTTAGTATTTTCTATTATTTTGGTTTTGATTGTTTGTATTTGTGTTTGTATTTGGTGTTGGTTGAGGATTATTGTTGTTATTATTGTTGTTATTTGGCACACTTTTCTGCTCATTTACTAAGTTTATAGGGTTAGTCTTTGGAGTCACAGGAGTTTCTGTACTTTTAACAGCTATAACTTCAACATCTTCTTTTTTTGTATTTAATGTATTAAAGCTATAAACTCCGTATCCACCAGCTAAAATAATTATTATTATAAGTAGGATTATCCATAGTGACATAGGACCTTTGAATATCGATCCAGCCTTTTCAGCACTTGCTGAGAGACTGTTGGCCATCTTTTCTCTTCCAGAGATACTGTCATCTCCGTAAGCTATTTCATCTGAAAGGATTTCCTTGTATTCGTTTTTTAGAGGAGATATTTCACTTGCTAGTCCTCCTTTGTTTGGAGTTACTGTTTGAACTGTCGAATCTGTTTTACTTACTATTGCTAACTGTCTTGTGTCATTCTGTGTATTACTTGCTACTGTAGTTCCGGCTGGGCATAACTTTCCAGTATTTGTGTTGTAAATATTCTTTGAACCGGGAATGCATCCTGCCACTGTAGCACTTGTATAATTTAGGCATAACTTTCCAGTATTAATATCGTAGATATCACTTGAGCCTGCTTGGCAACTTATTAGTGTAGCTTTAGTATCGTTCGCACAGACTTTTCCAGTATTGATATTGTAAACATCACCTGAGCCTGCTCTGCATCCTACTAGTAGAGATCTACTTGTATCATTCGTACAAATCTTACCTGTATTCATGTCGTAAATATCACCTGAACCTTTGGCACATCCTACAACAGTAATAACTGTAGTGGCTCCATCAACAGAGTAGATAATTGTCTTCTTTGATGAGAAAGAACCATCTATTGATATCATATCTTTCGTTGACACTTGGGCTTGCCCAACATTTGCGAACAGACCACCCAGCATGAAAACTGAGAGGAAAACTAACAGACCCAAAAATTTGAAATTCTTTTTTTTGTCAGACATATATTTATTAGTATCTCACTAGTAGTCTCAGTAACTTACTAGTGGATATTAAAGTTAATTATAATTGAATAGAGATTGGAAACAAGAACAATGTATACCTAAAGATTATACTTAATAGTAGTTATGTCAATACTTAAGAAAATAGAAAAACACTGTATTTTGCCAGTTGTCAAATGTGGATGAGTTAGGATTATAGTATAATTCTAAAGGACATATTCTAAAGGACATTATTTATAATAATGTCCTTTAGGAGGTGTTATACTCTATGGATATTTTACCAGGTTTCATTTTTTCAAGTAATGCATTCTTAGCTTCTCTGGAAGTCTTTCTATCGCATACCGTAGCATTGTACGTGGCATCTCGTGAATATGTAAATATAAGTATTCTGTTAATTCTTTCTCAGAAGCTCGCTTCCCTACTTCTCGAAGCATCCATCCACATGCTTTGTGGATAAGATCTTGCCTATCTTTCATGAGTAAGTTAACTATTTTAAATGTCTGCTCGCTTTCTTTATTATAAATAAATGCGAAAGTAGATACTATCGATATCCTCCTTTCCCATAGATTTTCTGACTTAGCTAATTTCTCTAGCATCTTTATTTGGGATCTATTTGTTGCTAAGTAATCCCCGAGTACATAACTTGCTGATAAATCTACTAAGTCCCAATTATTTATAAACTTTGCATTTTTTAAATAGAAATCGACTAGAACTTTCCTTTTTGGACTTATTTTAGAGACCAAATCTTGTTTGGCCTTTTTATATCTAGCCACAAGTATCAGAATTGCAACAAGTCTGACTTCGTGGTACTTACTCTTAATAAGATATTCAACATCATCTAAAGACAAGTCTATATACTTCATCGCTATTCCTCTGGATATTGGAACTGTGATGTCTAAGAATACATCTCCTTCACCATATTGCCCTTTACCAGTCTTGAAAAACCCAGCTAAAACCTTGGCTTTTTCTTCGTTTCGATGAGAAAGTATTTCTTTTAGAATTTTATGATGCATATAATTTCGTTTTGTTAATATTACGAGTTTTATTATATCAAATATAAAGAAATATATTCTATATGGGTTTGTTGTTAAAATACTTGACATATATTATTTATTATGATAGAGTACTTTCGAACCAAAATTTACAAATAAAATTCATAAAAACGGGTAAAAACCGTTTTTCTTAATATATATAAAAAATACAAAATTTTTATGTTATTTTTATTTAATTCTTTAAAAAAACCAAAAATGAAAAAGTTATTTAAACTGCTCACAGTGGCCATTATGTTGGCCGTAGTTGCTGTATCTTGTAACAAGAAAGAAGACACGATTATGCCTCAAAAGGTATATGCACAGTCTATCGCCGGTCAGTTTATCGCACAAGATGGTGATATTACTTTGAAAAGCGCGCCTGTAACACCGCTTGTTGGTGGTCATCAATTTAATTGTTATGATCAAAAAACAACTGGTGCTGCTTGGACCCCTGTCGATGGTTCTGAATTCTTACCGGGTTCTGCACCTCAATTAGATTGGGCTCCTTATACCATTGATGGTTCACCATGGTGGTTTGCAGGTGATGTGCGTATCACGTATTGCCCTATTCTTCCGATGAGAGTTGTTTTAAAAGCAACTAAAGGTGGATATGGTACAGAAGTTTCTTATCTTGGTATTTGGGAAGGGACACCTAATCAGGCTAGTTTCCCAATTACAATACAAGACAGAAGGCTTGGTGATGTTTTGACATTAAATACTGATGAATTAACTGCACTTCCTGGTTACAGCTCTATTAGCTTTAGTGTTTCTTACGATAAAGCTAAGATTGACTTACCTGGAACTATTGCAACTTCACCTGTAACAACTACAGGATGGCCTATTTATGTTTATGGGGCTACTACAAATGTGACGAATCAAACTATGTCTTCAGTTATAGGCGTAGGTGAACAAACTGTTTACGAAGGATTAGATTCTAAAATTCTTGGTACTATTACTATCACAATTATTGTTGATGGTGGTGTACCAATTATTAAAACGGTTGGAGCATCTGCTATTGGACACGGTATGAGAATCATACTCAAAACAACAAAGGTTGGTTGGTATGATAGCGGTACAATTGTCATTCATGAAAATGACATTACTGCTGATTTAGTTAACATCATTATTTAAATTAGTTTGTAATTTTTCATTCGGCATTTTTGCCAAAACAACAAAAAAGCCGGCGATTCATTGCTGGCTTTTTTTAAACAAGAAAGGACACAATGACACAATGTTTAAATTTAAAAGAAAGATTTTTCTTATTTGTTGTATTATCGGGCTTGCTACTGTTATACCTTCATGCAAGAAAACAGAAGTCAATATAAATACTGGAAGTTCAGAGTTGTGGGTAAAAGTTGCCCCTTCTGTGGAGAATTTGGAGATTAAATTTACTTCTACTGATATGAACAATTCAAACATTGAAAGTTCAATATCATACAAAGATAGTAAATTTAGTACAAATTTAGTTTCTTTCAGTAATTGGACTAAAGTCCATGAAGCTTTTGACAAAGTAGACTACATCAATGTAACTTACAATGGTAAGGTTTATCAAGTGAAGGGCTATGGCTTTGGTGAAAAAAGACTCTTGGAGGTGCAAGTGACATTTGGCGGTGATGTCTTGATCATAGATCACGATATCTCGATAATAGATGTAATCATCTATGTCCAATAACTATGATGAAAAAATTCATTCTATTGTCGGCAATCTTGCTCAGTGTGTATATCGCTAAGTCACAAGACGAGCCAAAAACTCAAGAAGAAAAACAACCGTTTTCACTTGAGGTACGACCTAGTCTGTCAACAATAATAGGTCCTTCGTTTTACATAGGTCCTAAAGTTGATATATGTCTTAAAAGGAATAATTTATCCTTTGGAATCTTTGGAGAGTATTTTAAGAGTCGCTCTACTTCTATTGAAGTTGGTGTGTACGAATCTCTGACAAAGATTAAAATTACACAAAAAGATATGAATATCTTTCAGATTGGAGTTTCTAGTGGTTACACTATACTTAACTCTAATGCATTTAAAACAAATCTTTTTGGTCAGGCTGGATTACTTGTGGGTAATTTCTCACGAAGTAAGACCCCAATCGCTCTTTCTTTCGGTATTGGCAATGATTTTCATTTATCAATACATGAAAAAATATGGAAGCCGTTCATGAGAATCGGCTATCAAGTTCTCACAAATTCAATCAAAAATTTGGACCAAAATGGTTTGAAAATCGAAATTGGATTTATAATTTAAACGGACCGCATCTTTTAGGAGATGCGGTTTTTTTTAATTCACATTCTTCTTTTTATCTTCTAAGTATTTTTTATTTTTAAGTTTTTCGGGCATTAAATCTTTGTTGGAATATTTATCATATCCCTTACCGTAGCCTAAATCTTTATTTAGTTTAGTCGTTGGATTTCTTATATTCATCGGTATTGGTAAGTTGCCGTATGTTCTGACGTCGCTCTGAGCGCTTAAGTTTGCGCTATATGACCTACGGTCCTTTGGGGCTTCTGACAAGTAAACGACGCCGTGAGCAAGGTTTATGGCGCATTCTGGCATACCTATAGTCTCGACAGCTCGAAAGACAGCATTGGCAACGACTAAAGCAGTCGGTAGAGCTAATCCAATATCTTCACTTGCAAAAATAACCATACGACGAGCGATAAACTTTGGATCCTCTCCAGCTTCAAGCATACGGTTTAAGTAGTAGAGAGCGGCATCTGGTTGTGAAGCACGCATGCTTTTGATGAAAGCACTGATGGTGTTATAGTGTTCCTCTCCTTTTTTGTCATAACGAAGATACTTTGACTGGAGTGTATTTACAAAATTATCTAAAGTGATTTCTTTGTAGAGAGACAGTGTGTTTTCAATCATTGCTAATGCTTGGCGAGCGTCCCCTTTTACCATATTTATAAGCCAGTCTATCGCATCTTTTTTAATTTTGTATTTAGTGCTTTTAATTATTTTCCTTATATCTTCATCTTTTAATTCTTCCATAACAAAAACCCTACAACGTGAAAGTAAGGCAGGAATGACTTCGAAGCTTGGATTCTCAGTTGTTGCGCCGATGAGTATAAGTCTTCCACTTTCTACATAAGGAAGAAGGAAGTCTTGTTGAGCTTTATTAAAACGGTGTATCTCGTCTAGAAAAAGAATTCTAGGGCCTAAGAGTGCCCCACTATTCTTCCCTTCCAGTATTTGCCTGATATCATCTTTACCAGCAGAAACGGCTGAAAGCTCGTGATAATCTGCATTGAGTGCTTTTGCATATATTCTAGCAAGAGTCGTTTTACCGACACCAGGTGGTCCCCAGAGTATGAAAGAAAAAACATGCTTTTCATTTATAGCGATGTTAAGTGGCTTGCCAAGGCCTACCAAATGTTCTTGCCCTGTGAATTCTTTAAGATTTCGAGGTCGAATTTTTGAAGCTAAGGGTTCCATTTCTAAATTATATCATTAAAATTAAAATACTTTTTACCTTGACTAAGTGTATATATAGTATTATAATCTAATAAACTTAAAAATCAAAGATCATGGAAAAAACTCAAGTTTATTCAGATTTCGTAGCCTCAATGTTTATTTATCTTTCTTTTTCTTTAGCGGTATCGATTGTTGTTTATCTGTCATTGTTTTATTATTTCCAAAGGTGGACCGAAAAATTTATTGACCTACCGGTTGGAGAGATGAAAAGAAGAATCAATTTGTTTTATGGTCACTTTATACTAGAAAAAATAATTTTCTTCTGGCATTGTTTTTCGCCAGAGAAATTATTAGTTGAAGGTAAAGTGATTGATGCTTTTACGAAAGTAGAAAAAGTTAGTTCCACTTCTATCCTAAATGAAGGATCTGTAATGGAAGCAAGCATCTACTTCTTTGATGTTACTTATTATTATATCCAAGTGTGGAATCCACTGACTGATATTTTATCATTGGTTGAGGTGGATAAAAAAGCCTTCAAAAAAGCGAAAAGAAAATTAAAGC
>JBBSBU010000016.1:0-7617 GCA_038250975.1 Minisyncoccia bacterium | reverse complement strand
GTAGTAACTTAACTATATATCCTACATTAGGATCAGTTGCTTCTTCTGGATCACAATCAGTTCGTCCTACAACTTCAACTACATACACAATCAGTGGTACTGGAACAAACGGAACACAGACTAATACTGTTGTAGTTAATGTAACTCCAGTAGTACAAAACAACTGTTCTCTAAACATCAGTGCTAACCCTACATCAATTGTAGAAGGTCAGTCTTCAGCTTTATCATGGTCTTCAAACAACTGTAGTAACTTAACTATATATCCTACATTAGGATCAGTTGCTTCTTCTGGATCACAATCAGTTCGTCCTACAACTTCAACTACATACACAATCAGTGGTACTGGAACAAACGGAACACAGACTAATACAGTGGTTGTAAGTGTAAACAATAATAACAATGATTACCGTACATGTTCCATCAATGATTTCACTGTAGATAGTTACTCTATCAATGCAGGTGAAAATACAAGATTAAGATGGAATACAGATAATTGTAACAATGTAAGTATCTCAAGTTTTGGTAGTGTCCCAACTTCTGGTAGTCGCTTAGTGAATCCTAATGTAAGTATGAATTATACTTTGACTGCATATGGAAACAACGGAGGAAGACAAACTAGGGATGTGTATGTAAACGTTAATCGTTATAATCCTGCTCCTTTACCATTACCAACTCCAACACCAGTTTATAACAAGTGTGCCGTTACAACAGTAGCTACAAACTTAACTCAAACAGGTGCACAGCTAAATGGTATCGTTACTGGATCATACGGAGCAAATACATACTTCGAATATGGAACTTCAGTTTACATGGGTAGTAGAACGGCTTCAAGATATGTAAACAGTAATACAAATTTCTCAGAAACAATATCTGGACTAAAAGCAAACACTATTTATTATTTCAGAATAGTTTCTGATTGTAATAATAGTTTGTCTACTGGTTCTACTGAAGTATTTAGAACTCAATCATTTCCAACAACAAACGTTGTAACTCGTATTATTACACAAGGTACTACAGTCATAGGAACAGCTTCACCCGTCGAGTTGATAATAACAAACAAGTATCAGAGTATTGCAGCGGGGGATCTTATGGACTACACTGTTACTTATAAAAACATAGGTAAAACTAGACTACTAAGACCTATGGTACAAGTTGTCTTGCCTACGAATGTTACCCTTATAAATTCTTCACAAGGAACTTACTCTGTTGATACTCATACTCTGTCAGCACAAATTGCAGACTTAAATGCGGGAGACCAAGGAGTTATCTTCTTTCAAGCTAGAGTCGATAGTATCCCTATGAATAATTCTCAGATACCAACTACAGCGATACTTATCTACACGACCTTAAGTGGATCTCAAGAGAACGTTATGGCTTATGTCATAAATGTTCCAAGAATAGTAGGAATGATGGGAACTACAACAACTGTTGTTAGTGAAAATCTACTTGGTGGTAATGCGTTCTTTGCTGGATTCTTATCTATTGGCTTTATCGGATGGTTAATCATTATATTAATTATATTAATACTTATGTTAATCGCACGTAGTGCTTATAGAGGAACCTCAAGTAAGACGATAACAACTCAGACTACAACAACTAATTAAGAATTAAGAAAATCACCCACCAACTGAACATATGTTGGTGGGTGATTTTGTATGTTAATATATAAACATGGAGAAGATATTAGCGGAAAATAATATAAAAGAGATTTCTCTTGAAATATTAAATAAATTGAAAACAAAAGCGAGTAAAAACGCTAGCATTTTAACAATGTCTGGGGAGTTAGGTACTGGTAAAACTGCCCTTACAAAAGAGATAGCGAAGCATCTTGGTGTTAAAGAAAGGATAATTTCTCCAACTTTCGTGATTATGAAAAGTTACAAAACAAAAGATAAAAAGTTTAGAAATTTAATCCATATTGATGCTTATAGACTAAATAGCAGTCAGGAATTACTGAATCTTGGATGGAAAGAAATAACCGACGATAAAGAAAATTTGATAATAGTTGAATGGCCAGAGAGAGTGAGTGCTTGTATCCCTGAAGGATGTTCTAGTCTAACACTAGAGCATAGAGATGACACAACAAGAAATATCAAATTCTGATATAATTAGTTCATGGTTAAAAAATCTGGAAAGAATAAAAGGCTTATTTTGCTTGATACACATGCGATAATTCATCGGGCCTATCATGCGCTACCCGAGTTCATGAATAGTCGTGGTGAGCCGACTGGGGCCATTTACGGGCTTGCTACAATGCTATTTAAAATTATCACAGATCTGAAACCAGACTACATTGTAGCTTGTTATGATTTACCGAAGAAGACATTTCGCCACGTTGCTTATGAAGACTATAAAGCAGGAAGAGCAAAGACGGATGACGCTTTATTTGCGCAACTGATACGTTCTCGTGAGTTCTTTAAAGCTTTGTCTGTACCGATGTATGAATGTGAAGGTTTTGAAGCCGATGATTTACTAGGGACTATTGTTGAGCAAACAAAACTAGATAAAGATTTGGATGTGATAATTGCATCGGGTGATATGGATACTTTGCAGTTAGTAGATAAAGACCGTGTCCAAGTTTATACTCTTAAAAAGGGTATAAATGATACTATTTTATACGACGAGTTGAAGGTAAAAGAGCGCTTCGACTTTGATCCTATCTACCTTCCAGATTATAAAGGTTTACGAGGGGACCCATCTGATAACATTATCGGTATAAAAGGTATAGGAGAAAAAACTGCAACAATTTTAATTTCTAAATATGGCACGGTTGAAGATATGTATAAAGACATTAAAAATAAGCCAGAAATATTTAAAGCTCTTGGTATAACAGAGCGAGTCTTTAGTCTTTTGAAAGAAGGCGAAGATGAAGCAATTTTCTCAAAAACTCTCGCTACTATCAGACGTGATGCACCGATTGATTTCAAGATTCCTGAAAGTGAATGGAAGGAGGAAGTCTCTGTAGAAAGTGTTGCAGAATTTTTCAAAAATATGGAATTTAAAAGTTTACAAGGAAGATTCCTAAATATTTTAGGAAAGGAAGTTGTAGAGAAATAAGAGGTAAAAGAAGAATCAGTATATGAAAATGAAGATATAAATAAAATTAACAAAGCGAAGATCGCTTACTGGCTCCTAGATTCTGAGAAAACAAATCCAGATATTTCTGAAGTCATAACTTACAAACACAGCTCTTCTTTAGACGAAGCTATATCTAAAATGGAAGAAGATATTAGAAAGGAGGGTTTAGAATATGTATATAAAGAGATAGAGTTACCCATAGTACCCATTATAAATAAAATGGAAAAAACCGGAATCAAAGTAGATGTGAATTATTTGAATAAACTTTCTCTTAATTATCATAAGGAATTAGAGAAGCTTGAAAAAGAAATCTGGGGCTATGGAGGGCGTGAGTTTAATATTAATTCTCCAAAACAATTAGCTGAAATTATTTTTGACGATATAAAGATAGGGGAGGTGGATGGTAAATCCTTAGGTTTAAAAATGAAGAAAACAAGTGGAGGTGCAAGGTCTACAAAAGAAAGTGAATTAGAAAAACTAAAAGATCTTCATCCTATTATAAATAAAATTTTAGAATATAGAGAGCTTCAGAAACTTCTTTCAACTTATATAGATACGATTCCAAAGATGGTAGGTGAAGATGGTAGGCTCCACGCTAGTTTTCTACAGTACGGGACTACTACTGGTCGCTTCTCATCAAATAATCCTAATTTACAGAATATTCCAGTGAAGACTGAAAGAGGTAAGAATATCAGGAATGCCTTTGTGGCTGAAAAAGGATTTTCACTCATGTCATTTGATTATTCTCAAGTTGAGCTACGTATAGCAGCCTTACTTTCCCAAGATTCTTTTTTTATTAAAACATTTCAAGAAGGTAAGGACATCCACTTAGCTGTAGCAATGAAAGTTTTCAATGTGGAAGAAAAAGATGTAACAGCAGATATGAGGCGTCGAGCCAAGGTTATAAACTTCGGTATTCTTTATGGGATGGGAGTTACTGCTTTAACTAAAAATCTTGGAACAAGTCGTAAGGAGGCTCAAATATTTTATGATAATTACTTTAAGCAGTTTCCAACCATAGCAGACTATTTAGAAAGTATTAAAATTTTTGCACGAGAGAATAAATTTACAAGAACACTCTTTGGAAGGAAAAGATATTTCCCAGCCATAAATTCTCCCTTACCTTTCATGAGAGCGATGGCTGAGAGGATGGCTACAAATGCTCCAATCCAAGGAACCGCAACTGCTGATATTATAAAAATAGGCATGAAGAAAGCTGAAGATGGGCTAAGTAAGGCTGGATTATTAGAAGATGCCAGGGTTGTTTTGCAGGTTCACGATGAGTTAGTTTATGAAATAAAAGAAGCGTCGGTAGACAAGGCGAGAGCCATAATTGAAAAAGCTATGGTTTTAGCTATACCCTTGGAATTCATATCTAAAATGACCCCAGTCCCACTAGCTGTTTCTTGTAATATAGGTTTTAATTGGGGGGAGCTTAAATAGTGGCGCAAACCTATTACAAATGATAAAATTATATTATGGAAGAAGAAAAAATGAAGGTCAATAATGAAAAGGTAAATTCAAGTAGTGTTTTAAATAATACACTCTTTAATTCATACGTTGTTTACCTTGTCGCGGTCATAGCAGGATTGCTTTTTGATAATATTTTTAATATTGATTTGTTTGGAAAATCCGTACATCAAAACATTGGGTTGGCTATGGTTGTCGTAGGTACAATTCTCATTTATTGGGCTCAGTCTACAACTAGAAAACTTAAAAAAATAGGAGATAAAACACCGAACTTCTTTTTCCATGGCCCTTACAGAATAATGAGAAATCCAACAAATTCTGGAATAACACTCATGTGTCTAGGGTTGGGTTTTATTTTAAATTCTTTATTTTCAGTTCTATTCGTTTTTGTTGCGTACCTAGCTTCTCGCTTTGTTTATATTAAAAAGCAAGACCTTATCTTAGAAAAGAAATATGGTGAAGAGTTTCTCGAATACAAGAAAGAGGTTAAAAATTGGCTATGATTTATATTTTATTGGGAGACGATCATAAAAGTAAAAACATTTATTTAAGTGAGCTTACTCGTAATAAAGAAGTAGCTTTGATGCAAGCCTTGAGCTTAGAAAAAGAGACAATAATGAATTACTCCTCCTCTAGTAGTCTTTTTGGAGACCAGCCAGTTGTTCTTATGGATGGTGTTTTGGGTGAGGGAGTTCTAAATTTTACCTCTGAAGATATTTTATTTTTAAGTAAATCAGAAACAGTCTTTATTTTTAAGGAGGAAAAAATGCTTGCCATAGAGCAGAAGAAATACAAAAAGTATTCTGACTTAAAAGTTTTTGAAAATAAAAAAAACATCAAAACAGATAAATTTAACCCATTTTTAATTACGGACTCTTTTGCCTTAAAAGACAAAATGAATACCTGGATTCATTATAATAATGCAATAAGAGCAGGGCTTGAGCCGGAGGCAATAGCAGGTACACTTTTTTGGAAAATAAAGACGATGATTTTAAGCGGTAATCGCAACTTCACCAAAGAAGAACTAAAAAGAAGTTCTAGTAATATTGTTTCTTTGTATCACGAGGCTCACAGAGGGGAGAGTGATTTTGTTGTGGGACTTGAACAGTTTATACTAGAATCTTTATCTTCTAAATAATAATCCCCATACCAAGCGTGATGATGTCTTTTCCCTTTGGTGCAGAAATTATGCGGATCATCATTTTGATAGTATAATATTAAAATGGAGTCAATTTTAAGGTCGGAGATTTTCTTTTTTATAAGTTCTGTATCTATTATTATTATAACAATAATTATGGTCGTAGTAGGTATTTATGTTATAAAAATAATGAGGAATTTTTCTCATATTTCTGATAGACTTAAAGAGACCGTTGATGGAGCAGCGGCCTCCCTTGAAGAAGTGGGGAATGATATAAAAGAAAGTTCTGTTTTTAGTTTCTTTTTTGGAAAGAAAAAAAGAAAGAAGTAATTATTAATTTTTAAAAGTTTCGCAAATTATATTCAAAAAAAGTCCTCGGACGAGGGAATTGGAATCGGTGCTAGACATTTTTTTATAAAATAATTTGCTACGCTTAATAATCATATGGAAAAGAAAAAAGTAGGTAAAAAGGGTTTGAGTGGGGGAGAGATAGCAGGTATCGGAGCAACAGTCGCCGCTCTTGGTGCAGCCGCTTATGTTCTTTTTGGACCAGATGGTAAAAAGAATAAAAAAGCCATAAAAGGTTGGGCTGTAAAAATGAAGGGTGAAATAATAGAAAAGCTTGAAGAAGCAAAGGAAATTTCAGAGCCTGTTTATCACAAGATAATAGACACAGTATATGCTAAGTATACAAAGGTAAAGAATATTGATCCAAAAGAACTAGAAGATGCGGTTTTAGGAATAAAGAAGCATTGGAAATCTATGGTGAAAGATGTCCAGCCTAAAAAGAAGTCAGCATCAAAAGCAAAATCAGCAAAAAAGTAAAGAGAAACTAAAACCCCCAAAGCTCGAGCTTTGGGGGTTTTGGCGATTCTTTTGACTATAAAAGACCAAAAGAAAAGGCCTAGGAGTCAATTCTTTATTTATCGTAAGATAAAGGAGTGGCTCCTGGGCCTTTTGGCTTTTAGGAACAAAAGAACTTAAACACATATAAAAGAGTGTTTATCAAAATGAACTATGTAATTTTATAAATATATAATAATTTTTCTCTATCTAAAAGATTATATTCTACATCCTCATTCATTTACTATTATACACGATTGTGGATTAAAGTAAAACAAGGGGAGCGGATAATTTAAAAAGCCTTAATAAATTAAGGCTTTTTAAATTGTCCCCAGAACAGGAGATTATTATAACCATATTATCTGATGATAGCTATATGAGAGGCTTATATAATAGGCTCTTGTTTATTAAGGCTTTACAGAGGGAGAAAATAATCAGTTCACAGGGGTAGTTTTGGTTTATTGGTTAATATACTTCTTGCTGATAGCATTTCTCACAATAAACTATTTCAGGTCTCTCTGGAGCATATGAGGTCTCAAATTCATTATTACATCCTTCTTTCATACAGGCACGGTGCCAGAGTTTAAGAGGGTTACGTTGGTTTAAGCGTTCATAGTGTCTACAGTTAGGACATAGGTGTGGTATTGGAAGATTCATACGTTTGTAGAATTGTAGCTCTTCTGGGGTGATTTTAAAGGCTTCTGTACATTGGTGGTTACATTCTCCTTTATGACCACATTCTATAATCTTAGAGGTTATATCATCATTTACAGTAGTTATATCATCTGGTATATCTTCATTCTTTATATCTATATTGTAGTTTCTCTCTTCTTTATCTTTCCATTTGTATCCTTGCTCTTGTGCTTCCTCTTTAGTTAAAGGGAAGTATTCTTGAGCTATTGTTTCGTTGTAACAAAATGGACTTAATTCAGATGGGAAGAATTCTCCGTATCTGTATTCCCTTCCTTTATCATCTATGTATGGCATATCGTTCATGTGCTTGATGATTTTGGGAACTAGTTCTTCGTATTCTTCTTTGGTGTATTGGCGGTTTAGGATGCAATATTGTTTGTTGCGAAGACCGATGC
>JBBSBU010000015.1:0-7746 GCA_038250975.1 Minisyncoccia bacterium | reverse complement strand
TGTTAGACCTGTGACATTAACTGTATAGGCACCTGTAGTTGTTTCTAAAGCAGGAGTAATATTTTCTGTTGGATTTGCTGATGTTCCATATACAATTCCACGTTCTGATATTGATGCTGGAATACCAAGAGATATTAATTTTGAACCAAGAGTTGCTGTCGTTTGTGTGATTGATTTTTTGGTTGGGGATGTCACTATTGGAGAGGTGTCTGAAGACGATGTCTTAAAATTTCCATTATTTTTAGGTTCAAATGTTGTAGTTTCATCATAAGTTGCATCAATTACATCTACTTCTACCCCATCAGCAATTACAGTCCATGGACCATCAGAGACAAAATCACGATCGGTTGAAATGCTTATTGTATATCTACGAATTTTTGTTCCATTTACTGTTCCTAAATTTTCAGAAAGGTCTTCATTAAAAGTAACATTACCAGTTATATTTTTTCTATAATTATAACTACCACCATTAAAAGTAACATTACCAGTTATTGTCCCATTATTTTTACTATAGCCATTAAAAGTAACATCACCAGTAATATTAATATTTACTGTTGAATAACTGGTACTCTTAAATTTAATCCCAGTAGCAGTTGCATTAATAGAAAGTGGTTCTGTCCATTCATCAAGATCAACATCTGGTGCAGTTGATCCACGAGTTATGACATTATCACCTTCTTTTGGAATATTTTGTGCTGATAAGTTACAATTTGAATTTGAATACCAGTTCTCTGGTGTCATCCAATTGCTATCTTCTATTGTTCCACAAAAGTATAATGTTGAAGCACTTGCTTTTGAAATATTTGGGAGAAATATTCCAAAAATAAATATTAATAAAATGCTTAGAAAAGGAATACTTTTTCTAATTGGGATAAATTTTAAAATAGTTCTCATTTTAATGATGGGTTTTTTATTATTAATACTTATTTTTATTAAAAAAGGACAAATTTTGCAAAAAAATATTACACTGCTTTATTTAGTATACAGATTGATTCTTTTATTACAACCATTATTAAATTAATAAATGAGTGCAACAGTATGTTGCACTCATTTATCTAGTATTATTCCTCCTCCGCGTCTCCAACGACTCCAGCTGAGAGAGATTCTATTATTTTATCTATGTTTCCTTCCATAATTCCTGGAATATTTGACCAAGATTGCTTTATTCTGTGGTCTGTAACACGATCTTGAGGGAAGTTATAAGTGCGTATTTTTTCACTTCTGTCATTTGTGCCTATTTGAGACTTACGATCGCCTGCATACTTCTTGGCATCTTCTGTATCTTTTATCATTTGAAGCTTGGAAGTTAGCATCATCATCGCTTTCTCTCTATTTCCTAGTTGAGTTCTCTCAGTTGTACACCTTACATCTTCACCAGTTGCTTTGTGGATAAGTCTTACTGCTGTTTCCACTTTGTTCACGTTCTGCCCTCCTGCACCGCCTGAACGAGAGTATTCGATATCAATATCAGCTGGATTTATAACTATGGTTGTTTTCTTTTTAAGTGGTAGAACTGCAACTGAAGCAGTGGAAGTGTGGATACGGCCGTTCTTTTCTGTTGCTGGTATGCGTTGTACTCTGTGGACACCAGTCTCATATCGAAGAAGCTTATAAACATCTTTCCCTCTGACTTCAATAGAAGCTTCTTTGTATCCTCCTGCACTACTAAGAGACTCATTCAGTATTTTCCAACTCCAATTCCTTCCTTCAGAGTATCTTTCATACATATGAGCAAGCTCCCAAGCGAAAAGTGATGCTTCGTCTCCTCCAGCTCCAGCTCGAACTTCAAGAATAATTTCATTAGGGAATTCTTCTTCCTCTTTTTCGCTTTTCATAATTTCTTCGATTTGCCTTTCTATGGCTTCTTTCTGGAATTTAATGTTTTGTATTTCTTCCTCGGCTAAATCTCGCATACTTTCATCTGTCGCGACCAGTTCGTTTACTTTTAATTCTTCACTTAAAAGACGCTCATATTCATGAGCGAAGTAACTAGTTTTGTGATCTTTTTTAAGTTGTTCTAAATTTTCAAACATATTAATATTTTAATAGATTAAAAAATAAAAGCTAGACTTATAAAAGGGGCGTGCGCAAGGTCGACGGACCGAGCAATGAGGAAATTTTCAACAGAAAATTATCCGGACCCTTTTATGAGATCTAGCTTTTATTTGAATATTTATTTCTTTGTTTTTCCTGATGCTGCAGCACGCTTCTTGAAGCGGTCTACGCGTCCAGCTGTATCGAGAACCTTCTCGTTTCCTGTATAGAATGGATGACATTGACTGCAGATTTCTACTTCAATTTTATCCATTGATGATCCGACTGGAAAAGTTGCTCCGCAAGCGCAGGTTACAACTGAGGCACTGTTATATTTTGGGTGTATATCTTTTTTCATGACTTGGCTATATTATCATTATTTTACTAATCTTGCAATGGGTCGATCATTGTGGTCTGGATGTTTGCTGCCTTTTTCATAACACTGTCTCCGTAGAAGCTGTTCGCTGGTGTTTTGGTGTCACATTTACGCCCAGAGTAGTATCTACAAGCCGCATCTCTCTCACTGGTATAGCTGTCTCCTTTTGCTCCTAAGTCCGTTAGATATATAGCAGAAGCCATAAATGCATCTCTCGCATACCATGGGTCTGGAGTCTTTATACCTAAGAGTGTGGCGATACGATTCTTAATTAACAACCAAGTAGATGGTATGAATTGTGCTGGACCCATCGCGCCTCCGTACCCTACTGCAAATGGACAAGAAACAAGAGTTTTGTATGGATCACGTCCAACAGAGGAAGTTATTTCAAAGAAAGGTTTTACATCTCTGGTCGGCTTCATTACATTTGCGAATGCTTTCCCACTTTTCGAACTTATTCCAGAACCTGTTTCCATATTTGTGACATAACAGGAACCTTGGTCTGTACCTAAGTTACTTTCTTGAGTAAGAATAGCAAGTAAGAATGCTGGTCTTATGCCAGTTTTTTCTTGGGCTGTCTTAGAATATTCTAAGGCCTTACCGAAAGGAATAGCTGATGTATCACGAAGGTTGAAGAGTACTGCAAGTATTTCAGATCTTCTTCTTGCTTTTGCGTCGAGGAGCTTCTGGTACTCACTTTCTTTTTGTTTACTTACTGATAAAAGTTTCTGTTTGTCCTGCTCACTTAACTCAACTTGTTTTTTAGCTTCTTCTAGTTCTACTTGAGTGTCTATTTCTTTATTTTTCTTTTGTTCAAGTTGCATTTTTTGTTCTTCAGTTTGTGATTTTACTCCCCTTATCTCATCTACAGACTGACTGATACTTTTTTTAATTGAAGAAAAGGCATCTATATCTCCATAAGCTTCAGATATAGAGTCTTTAGAAAGTATTAATGCCAAGATAGATTTATTATCTATTTCTCTATCTTTACGGATTAGCTGAGATAATGATTCTTTTATATCTTCAATTTTTATATTTAAAACACTGATGGTTTTCTTCTTTTGAGTTATCTCTCCTCCAAGCTTTTGGATGGTTAAACCTTTAGCTTTAATATCAAGCTTAGATTTCTGTATTTGTGTTGTAAGTATAGATATATCTCGTGAAATAGAAGTAGACTGACCTTTCTGTGAAGAAAGCTCCTTCTGCTTGGCTGCAATTTCTGCTTCAAGAGCTGCGAGCTCACTTTCAAGGCGAGCTCTGTCTGCTTGAGCATTCTCTAACTCTTGTCCTGCGTATACTACAGGTGTTTTACTAGTAAAGTTTCCAAGTATTAAGGTAAATATAAATACAATCGAAAAAAGGTATAAAAAATGTCTTTTCATATCTTCTATTATAGCATAAAAGTCTCACCTACAAAGTAAGTGAGACTTTTATTTTTTAATCTATTTTATTTTGCTTCGGCTTCAGTTCCTTCTTCTTCTTTCTTGCCCTTCTTTTCTACTTCAATAGCAGATAAATCTACAACAACTTCTTCTTCTTTCTCTTCTTTTGCTTTTGCAACTAATGCTACCACCTCACTTCCTTCGGTCATAAGTATGACGCCTTTTGGAAGTTTAATATCCTTAGCATGGATGAAGTCTTCCAAAGTTGAGATGAATGATACATCTACTTCGATATTGTGTGGAAGGTCTTTAGGAAGAGCTTCTATCTCTATTTCATGAAGAACTTTCACAAGAGTGCCTAGTCCATCCTTTTCAGCTTTTGCTGTACCTACGAATTCAAGAGCGATTTTGACTATAACTGCTTTGTTCATGTCGACAGCCAAGAAGTCTATATGTATAGGAAATCCTTTTACTGGATCTACTTGAACTTCATGTATAAGTACATCGATTTTCTTTGTTTTACTTTCACTTTTAGCAACAGAAGTTTCTGATGTAGCTTCTGCTACAGTTTGTACTTTTGCTTCACTTACGATATTAAGCACTATTGTACTCGACTCCCCTGCTATTTTAAAAACTTTTACGAAATCTTTACTCAAAACGGAAACTAGTGTGTTTTCCACTTGAGCGCCATAGATAACAGCTGGAACCATACCGTTATTTCGTATAGTGGCAAGCTTATCTGTCTTACTTCGCTTTGTTGCGGTTAATATATTCATAAGGTGGATAGTAACACTAAAAATGCATTTTTGCAAGAATTATATTGGCAAATAAAAAGGCAGATTTGTTACAATCTGCCTTTTACTTAATATTTTATGAAATCTTTTCAATATACAAATGATAGCTTGGGTCAAGCCAAACGTTGTTTATATATTGAATAATTTCACCAAATTCCATTCCTTTAAATAAAGAATACCACGCACCTGATATTTTTGTCTTTTTTTAGAACAGTTCTCGCCATTTTTTAGAACTTCTGATCCGTTGATGAATTTACAAATTACAAAAACATTATTCGGTTTGTAGTGCATTGCATTTATTCTTTTACAAATCTGATAAGCATTCATATTCCCAAATAAAGTATGCCAATCTTTATGCAAACTACTCTTTACGTATGAAATATTTACTTTACCCTTCTTACCATCAAGAGAAATGCACCTCCTGTGGTGTTCTTCTGTGATAATCTGTTCTTTGCACATCCGGTAAGTTTTAAATTAGACAATCTATTTAAGTTTATTTCTTTTAGATTACTTCTAATTTTTATTTGTGTCAATTTTCACTAATTAATAACCAATCTTTGTCAATTTAATTTTATCTAAATAACAAAGTAAAAGACCATATCTCTATGGTCTCCTTTAGGTTTTGTTGCTATACAAACATATCAATTTGTGCAAATATTCTTGATATCAACTTTATCCAAAATGTAATCTTTTGCGTCTATTCTTTGTAGACGTAATCTTAATTCTTTTACCATACAAGAAATATCTTGAATTTCTTGTACAGCTTCTCTGGTTGCAACTTCTGGAGTTTTTGCATAACTTAAACTCACATAGTTCTGGATAATTTCTTGAACTTCAGAATTGTTTGAACCATATATTTCAAATAATTCTGAAAGAGATAAGTCGGTCAATAGACTTTTAATTTCGTTTATCCTATTTGTATCCATGATATAGATTTATTTAGTTAGAACAAAATTATTCTTACTTACATTATGTCACACTGGAATTATTTTGTAAATAATTAATTACCCTCAAATTATCTATTTTCATATTAATAAATCAAAAGAGACTGAGTTTTATTATTCAGTCTCTCTGTAAAAATTTTTATTTACTTATTCCTTCATCAGGATCTAACTTTATTGCTAAAGCCAATAACAACAAAGCTCCATGAACAAATAACTTCCTCCCTCCACCACAAAGATTACGGAACCTGTAAACATGTGGAGTTGAATATATTTCACTTTCAATGTGGTAAGAACTTAGATCTATTATACCATCTCCATTATCTAAGAACGACACCCCGATACCTCTCCTAATACCATCATTGTCGTCCTCTTTAACAAAGTACTCAGTTTGTGTTCTCACTTCTCTTGGCCAAGGAAGATATTTAAGGATTGTTTTTACAACAGTGTCTTGATCTTCATCTAAGAGCTTTTTGATTATTTCTTCAATCTTTTCTTGTTTTTTACTCATAACAATGCTAATTTTTAAAGATTCCATATTGAATTGCAATACAAGCATCTAAATCTTGAATAAAATCCATATTTAAAGCTTCCTGAGGGGTTACCCACTTAAAATTTTTATGGGCAGATAGATCGATAACTACATCAAATTTCCTTAATAAATGATAATTATATATATGATAAATAAAATCATAATCAGGATATTTTACATAGACAGGAGTAATTAATTTAAAATTTTTTTTGTTTGTTTTGTAGCCAGTTTCTTCTTCAATTTCTCTGTAAATAGCATTCAAGGTAGATTCAAAGATTTCAACCTTTCCTCCTGGTATACCCCAAGTACTCCCTTGTGGTTTACTGTTTTGACGGTGTAGTAACAAGAATTCTCCTTGAGACTCCAAGAAACAACCTACAACATCAAATTTACTTTTAAAATCGATGGGTTTTTCTAAATAAATCATGGTTTTTATTTTTAAGTGAATGAATTTTTCTTTTACATTACATTTTTCAGTCTGTAAAGTCAATGGTTTTGAACTTTACAGATTATTAAATAGTTTTAGGCGATTATATACAACTTCTTCCACCTGAGCAACGCTTTCTTCTAGGTATTTATAAGGTGCGATTTCATTTGGGTTTTCTTCTAAAGCTTTTTCTAGACCTTTTTTGTAAGCTACACGTATTTCAGTATTTATATGAATAATAGAGATTCCTGCTTCTATTGCTTTGGTGAAGTCTTCATCTGAAATTCCAGATCCTCCATGGAGAACCAATGGTATATTCGAGGCGTCTCTTATCTTTCTAATCCTTTCTATATCGAGCTTTGGGTTACCGCCTTTTACCATACCGTGAATATTCCCGACTGAAGGTGCAAGTAAATCCACTCCTGTCTGACTTACAAAGTATTCCGCCTCCTGTGGCTTGGTCATTGTCTCCTCGCTAACTCCATCGGGGATACTTTCAAGTAGCTTAGATGATTGACCTATGAACCCAATCTCTGCTTCTATTAAGACATCTCTTCCTTCTTTTTGATTCACATCTGTTGCATAGTCCACACACTTCTTGGTCATGGCAATATTTTCTTCAAGTGGAAGTTTGGCTCCGTCTATTATGGCGGCATCATATCCTCCATCGATTGCACTCTTCACAGAGTCGAAACTATAGTGATGATCAGCATTTAAGAAAATAGGATAATTGTCTTTTTCTCTAATTGTTTTTATTAAAGCAGAAACTTCATTTCTTCCGATAAACTTTTCTTCTCCTTCAGATACCCCGATAATGATAGGTACTTGTTGCCCCCTTTTTTCTGATACTTTCTTTGCAGCATTGTATATGCCGTGTAAGGCTTCTATATTTGATATATTAAAATGACCAATTGCCACTTTGTTGTCGCTCGCTTCTTTTAGATATTCTCTTAATGTTTTTTGCATATAGCACGATTATAACACATTATGCTACAATGGTGTCATATGCAAAATGATAAACAAATCGATTTCCTAGCTATAGGAGATATAGCGACTGAGCCATTTATAAGAATCAAAGATGCAGAGGCGAACTGCGACCTAAATGGTGAGCATTGTAAAATATGTTTCCGTTTTGGAGAAAAAGTACCTTATGAGTCAGCAGAAGTTTGCCATGCTGTTGGTAATAGTCCCAACGTAGCAGTTGGTGTCAATAAGCTTGGTGTAAATTCGGTTCTAGTCTCTTATGTTGGCGATGATAAT
>JBBSBU010000014.1:0-7849 GCA_038250975.1 Minisyncoccia bacterium | reverse complement strand
GCACCTCTTTCTGATATGCTGCCAATAGATCCTAAATCTGTGACGACACCAGCAACAGTGGCAGTATTAGAAGTTGAACTTAGAGATGCAGATGAAATCTCAACTTTAGGACTTAAGTAGTTAGCTGGCTTATTATTAGGATCTGATGGATCATAAGAATTTGATGAAAGAGTGGTAAATGTTTTCTCGGCTGAATTACCCATGTAGCCTAAGTTATTATTTACTGAAATAAAATAAGAATATGTAGTATTGGGAACCAAGCCAGGAAGATCAAAAGAAAACGCACTTATTGCTGGAGTTGAAGTTGGAACACATCCATAATTTTCACTGCCTTTCTTAAAGCAAATACTGGACTTTATAACTGGAACTGTTGATGATATAGTCCCATTTATCGTCACGCTATTTGAAGTAAGAGAAGTTGTACTTGGGTTTGTAACTACAGGAATATCAGGATTAACCCACCCAGTGCATTGGTATGTTGTAAAGGTTCCATCTGTCGAGTAAGTAGAATCTATCATTCCGTAAAAGTAATATTTTGTACCGCAAGATAAAGATGAAATTTTATACTGATAAGCAGTTACTGATAAAGATTGTGAATGTGTGACATAGTTAACGGTAGGATGTGGAGTTGTCCCGTAATAAATTTTAAGAAGTGAAGTAGCAGCAGGTGTACCGAGAGATGTGACATTTACACCTATAATCGCCGAAGTTTGATCTACATTGATTGCATCTAGCACTTCAAGGACTGGAAGGTCTGTAATAAAAGCTGTCCCCTTTAGCTTCATTTGTAATTGAGAAACCTCCTTCTGAAGACTCTTAATTTGCAAAAACAAATCATTTAGAGTGTAAGCATTAGCCTGGAAACTAAAACTTAAAATCCCGAAGACAAACAACCCCATTAGTAACTTTTTCATATAATTTTGATTTAAAACTTATGATTATTAATATGAATATATTATAACATAAAAGGCAGTTGAATTGTTAAAATCAAATACAAATACCTAGAAGCGAAGCTTCTAGGTATTTGTATTTGATTTAATATTCTATTATTAATTATTCTTAGTACCCCATTCTAGCTCGAGTCAAAGGGCCAACTGCTCCGTCAGAAACTAAGCCATTTTCAGCTTGCCATCCACTGACAGCATAAGCTGTACCACGCCCGTATACACCATCGGCATTTAATTCTAGAAATCTTTGAAGAGTTCGGACATCATCTCCTGTCATTCTTGGAATTGTTAATCTTAAGATTCTGTAATTATTGTAAGATGAGTTGTAACACAATTGTCCTGTTGTAGAACTATATTTTGATCCATTTGAACAACCTCCATCAATGATAGTAGCAGGACAAAGTTGACCTGTTGTAATACTGTATCTATTTCCACCGAAGCAACCATTATCAACATTCTGTAAAGAACACACGGGTTGACCGTAGCAACCATTGTTATCTAAAAATGGTCCAGTAACTACACCTCCATAGCACCATCCTGGAGCTGGCATAGCATATAAAGGACAGATATTTCTTGAATTACTAACGCTGACACTTATACTTGTTTCTGCAACTCCTGTACTATTACATGGAGTTGTTATGCATCGGACACCATTATCTCCTTCAACTCTAAATTTTGGAGAATAGTTGCCTGCAGTGTTGTAAGCATGAGTAAATGTGGCAGTTTGATATTTTAAACTTGAAGCCATCATTGTTGATACTGGGTAGTAAACTTCATCTCCCCAAATTACTGAGTAGTTAAGATTTCCTCCATAGCGACTAGTTGCATTCACGGTCCATGTTCCCTGCTGTCCAGCAGTTAGCTGTTGAGGACCGGAGACTCCAGAAATTACAGGGCCTGAAGAATTATATGGAGATATAACAAAAGTAGCATTAAACATATTTGACGTACTTCCTCCTATCCATGGTTGAGAAGCAGTTATATTTAATTTTGATGTTCCAGTATTTAATACTTGGAATTTGAAAACATCATTACCATAACAACCTCCAGGCATGGGAGGATAGATATTACTTTGTATAGGAATATTTACATGACTAATTAAATTTAAAATTGAACTATCATATTGAGGGGTATCAAATTTATAACCTCCATCACCTGGATTACATAGGGTAACTGATATAATTTGTCCTTTTACAACCTCATCAAAAGTTTGATCCCTATTAGAAGAAGTAAGCTCTAAAACTTTAATTACAGTAGACGCATAAACTTGACAACTTATAGTTAATAAACTAAAAACAAACATTCCCATTAGTATTTTTTTCATAAATTTTATCTTGTATGATCACGTCGAACAACATCTCTATCACGTGATCCATATAATTAATAATATGTATATTATACCATATATAATTAATAGGTAGAAAGTAGTAGGTAAGAGAAATAAAGCAAAATGCCTCGGCAAAGCCGAGGCATTTTGCTTTATAAACTTTCTACTTTACAAACTTTATATCTATTTAGCGATATAAGGCAGAAGGCCCATAAAGCGAGCTCTTTTGATTGAGATGGCAAGCTTACGTTGATTCTTTGCTGTAACATCTGTTCTCTTGCGTGATTGCATGCGAGCACTTGGTGTTATAAAACGACGTAGTAATTCTACATCCTTATAATCTATGTGCTTTATGTTATTTGATGAAAAATAATCTTGTTTCATAATATTAATTTAGTTATCTTATAATTGGATTTTTTGCAAGGAATCACCTCTCTTCGCTTTGCTTTGCGAGAAAATACCTTTCAAAAAATTAAAATGGGATATCTTCAGCATTTATCTGCTCATCTGGGTATTCGATGGTATCCATTTCATTCTCTTCCTTTTCTTCTTTTTTAGAATCTGATTTTGGTGTTGATTGTTGATAACCAGACCCTGTACTTCCACTTGGCTTTGAGCCAAACTGTACTGTATCTGCGACAATCTCAGTACGATACTTCTTTGTGTTCGTAGCAGCATCATCCCAGCTTCGAGTTTCCATTCTTCCTTCAACAAGTATCTGACTTCCTTTTTTCATATATGTTGCTACGTTCTCAGCTGTTTTACCCCAGACAACAATATTATGATAATCAGTTTTCTCTTGTCTTACTCCGTTTGCATCTTTGTATGTTCGATTGGTAGCAACACTGAAAGTACAAACTTTATTTCCAGAAGCAATTGCTTTTAATTCTGGATCGCGTGTAAGGTTTCCTATAATAACGGCTTTATTTAGATACATATAATTTAAAATAGTTTAGATTATTAATATTTATATTATACCACAAGAGCATCTATTTCCTTGTCTACTTCTTCTTCATTTATAGGAACCACTTCTTCTGTTTTTGGAGTAAAACGACGTTTTGAAAATTCTGCTTTTCCATAGGCTTTCTTTATGGACATAGTATTCTCACGAACAGTTTTAATCATAAGATAACGAACAAGAGTTTCATTCTTATCTAAGTAATCTTTTATAACTTTTGCACTGTTTGTGCTACACTCAAACTTAACCCAACCAAAATAACCATAAGAAAACTTTTGTTTCTTATTTTGGATAGAACGAGACATTTCATATGCTAACTCCATCATCTTTGGATATTCATCGGAAATGAATGTAACTCCAAATCCTCCCAATGCATCCTTAAATGTCGTTACTTCACCACCAAGATTTTCCTCTGGAATACTTGGAAGCATAATATAACCAACTTCATAAATAGAAACCTTAGAATCTACAGCATCTGTATTTTCTAAATCTTCTACAACTTCTTTTGTTTTTGCCATTTTTTTCTGTTTTAACATGGCACGTAAGCATAATAATAGCTATCGTGACGTGCAAAAACGCTTAAATTACAACTTTTAATAAAATCTCACTATGGACCTGTGTGATACGTTTTCAGGAACGCATCAAGTGAAATGTCTCGTTATACTAACAAATATTTGAAGGATTGTCAAAAAAATCAGATAGGGGTCGAAGCCCTATCTGGAAGAATAAAAGATTAAATCTTAAAGAGTTTTTTAGAATTTAAAATAATTTGTGAAGCCATTTCTTCCAGCTCTAAGCCCTTAACTTGGGCTATTTTAGCTACTATAGCACTCACATACAGGGGTTCATTCCTTGTCCCTCGATATGGCATTGGAGCAACATAAGGACTATCTGTGTCGGCAAATATCATATTAAGTGGGGTTTCTTTTATAACACCTTCATAGTCACATATTTCAGGTCTTGGCTTGTAAGTTATAGGCCCAGCAAAGGATATACAGATACCTATATCGACAAACCTTTTCATATCTTCTACGCTTCCAGCAAAAAAATGAGAAACTCCCTTCAAACCTTGAAGTTTAGAATATTTTTTTACTAGCTCATAAACATCAAAGTATGCATTGTGTAAGTGATTTGCAGGGTTGTTCCTGACGTGAAGCATAAGTGGAAGACCAAGCTCATTTGAAAGTTCTATCTGTTCTATAAATGCAACTTTTTGCTTTTCGATACTATCGACACTCAAATGAAAGTAATCTAAACCGCATTCACCGATACCAACAACCTTACCCACACTCGCAAGCTCTTTGTATTTTTCTTTATCAAAAACTTCTCCGTGAGACGTGAACTCCATACCTTTTTCTCCTATCTCATTCTCATCGTGATATGAAGCACTAGTGTGTATGGGATGGAGCCCAATACAAGCATATACACCCTCCCCGTATTCATTCGTCATTTCTACTGCTTTCTTGGAAGTATCATATTGTGTGCCTATATTTATAATCCAAGTATCACCTTCTAAGGTGCGAGAAATAACTTCATCTCGATCTAGGTCAAATGCTTTAAAACTCGTATGAGCATGTATGTCTATGTACTTAGGCATATGATTTCCTTCAGATAGGGCTTCGACCCCTATCTGAGTTATTTTCTTAAAAATAATGGTACTTCTGGTTTTTTATTTTGCTTTATTAACTCTTGAATTTTGAAGGAAGTTTCAGGAAGAACCGACTCAAGTGATAGTGCTGATTTATAAAGATGAGACAATAAATAATAAACATCTTTTTCTGCTTCTTCTTTATTTATTTTAATTTTCTTAAATGGTTCATTCTTCTGGATGTATTCATCAAGATTTTTCAAATTAGACCAAATATGATTCATAAATTTATTGATATCGAAATTCTCTAAATCTAGAATGGGATTCGTGTAAAATTTCATATTTAAATCTTCTTCTAAAAGTTCAACTCCATAATTAGAAGACATTGTTAAAACTCTAGAGGTCAGGTTTCCTAAACCATTCGCCAATCCTGAGTTATATGCATCTTTGAATCTTTCAAGAGTGAAAGGACTGTCTTCAAAGCTTCCAACTTCGCGAAGCAAGAAATAACGCAATGCATCTGTTCCATATTCTGCCACTATATCACGAGGGTCTACCACATTACCGAGAGATTTAGACATACGTATACCGCCATCTCCTGTTATAAAACCATTCACTACTATCTGATGAGAGTTGGGCAATTCTCCTGCCATGAGCATTGCTTGCCACATCGCAGCTTGAAAGCGGGTATTATCTTTACCGCAATATTGCGTTGGGTTCCCATTCACCCAATATTTTTCAAATAAATCAGGCTCTCCTTCTGTTGCTTCTGTTGTAGCGGGCCAGCCAAGCGTCGATATATAGTTCACGAGCGCATCAAACCAAACATACATAACCTGAGTATCATCTCCTGGTACAGGTATCCCCCAGGGCATCTTTTCTTTAAGTCTTGAAATAGAGAAATCCTGAAGACCGCCTTTAACGAAGTTTTTAATTTCATTCAAACGGAACTCGGGAACAACAAAGCTTGGATTTTTTTCGTAAAAATTTAAAAGTTTATCTCCAAAGGCGGAGTATTTAAAAAAGTAATTCTCTTCATTTATTATTTTAAGATCTTGTCCTGGATGGTATCCACACTTACCATCAACAAGCTCGCTATCAGTCTTTTCACTTTCACATCCTATACAATACTTAGCTTCGTATGTCTTCTTGTAAATATATCCATTTAGAGATACTCTCTTCCAGAATTCCTGCGCGGCTTTCTCGTGATTCTTGTCTGTTGTGCGTATATAGTGGATTATACTTTCATCTACTCCAAACATTTTTAATTGTTCTTTAAAAGTTACAAATCCACGATCCACAAACTCTAAAGCGGTCATACCGCCTTCTTTTGCTTTCTCGTATATCTTCATTCCGTGCTCATCCGTCCCCGTATTAAAATAAACATCGAAGCCAAGAAGCTTTTTGTATCTGACAATAGTATCTGCTCTCACAAACTCTAAAGCATGCCCCATGTGTAGTGAAACGTTTACGTATGGCAATGTTGTTGTAAGATAAAAAGCTTTTTTCATATAATTAATTAATCTTTGTTAATTTCTTTTTCTTTTCTTGGTCACTGGAAAACTCAAGTAAGCAGACAGCCGTAGGTACTGCCAAAAACACCCCCCATATGCCAGCAAGCTCCGCTCCTATAAGAACAGACAAGATAACAACCAATGGCGATATTCCAGTAGCTTTCTTTACAATAAGCGGATAGATTAGATATGTTTCAAATTGACCTAAAATAAGATAATACCCAGTTACAATAGAGGCTACAATGATACCACCATCCAAATAAGCAAAAATAACAGCAGGAATAGTTGCGATTACAAGACCGAATGGCACAAGCTCAGCAACAACAACAACCATTGCTAATACAAGTGAGTACTTTATACCTATAATAGTAAGACCTAGGTAAGCTAAAACTCCAACAATCATACCCATCACCAGCTGGCCTTGCATCCATAAACCAATCTTTCTTTCTGTTCGAAGCCAAAGATTTATGACATACTCTTCATGGACGTCTGGAGTGACAATTCTTAAAAAGTTCTCTATGCCATTCTCTGTAATTGAAAGATAAAACGAAATTATTATAATCAACAGAAGGTTTAAAACTCCGCCAAAAGCTTTTCCAAAAATACTAAAAAATCCACCAGATAAACTTCCTACTAACCCTTGGATACTATTTACAACATCAATAAGTGAGGCATTGTGCGAAATAGTAGAAACGACAGTCTTTGCACCAGAGATTGTTTCAGTTTGGAAAGAATTAAACAAGCTATTGCTAGGGATAAACTTACCTAGCTGTCCAACCAAGTCTGACATTTCACCTATAAACACAGGGACAAAAACAGAAAGAATACTTACAATTATAGAGATAGAAACGACATAAATTATAATCACTGAAGCAGTTCTATTCTTTATGTATTTATTCATCTTACTTGTAGCATAAGTCACAAAAGAAGCTACAACAATAGCAGTTAAGACAATGAGAACTAAATTCGTTAGTTTAAATAGTGCAAAAAAAAGCAACCCAAGAGCCATAACTCTTATAAGAGTATCATTGGAAATCGAAACACAAGTGCTTTTGTTATTCTCTTGCATATAACTATATTATCACAAAATGACAATATCTGCTTAGAATTTAAGTATCTTTTCGAATTGAGATTTATCTTTAAATGGACCAATAATGGCAAGGTCGAGGTTCTTCGTTTTAAATATGAGTTTGGCCATTTTATTTATATCCTCAACTGTAATACTCTTTATTTCCTTAATCTTTTCCTCCAAGTTTTTTACCTCACCTCTTAAAAGTTCTTGTCCACCATAAAAGTTAGCTATGTCATCCGTCGCCTCTAGTGATAGCTTCATATTCCCTATTATCATCGACTTAACTTTAGCTAATTCTTTTTCACTAATTTTCTCAGATACTAGTAAATTACATTCTTTAATAACTTCTTTAATAACTTCTTCTGTTCTTTTATTATTTACCCCTGCCGATATCTGGAAGCTACCGTGATCAAAAGAAGGCTGATTATAAGCACGGACATAGT